>NZ_JBWJVQ010000265.1:0-7614 GCF_056339875.1 Blautia sp. ZXY-1-C6 | reverse complement strand
CGATCGTAGTGTCCGAATCTCTGGATGAGGATACAGTTTATGATATGACTGCGGCAATTTTTGACCATGCAGACGAGATTTCTGCTGAGAATGCAAAAGGAGCGGAGCTTTCTCTGGAAAACGCTACTTCCGGTATGACCATTCCTTTCCATAAGGGTGCGGCGCGTTATTATGCAGAGCATGGAATTACAGTGGATACGAAAGGGGAATAGTCAGGATGAAAGAAAATAAGATAAAAAAAGCAAACACATCCCCGGAAGGGCAGGCTGGTTCTGAGAACATGAGCACAGCAGATGTAGATGCAGTAATGAAGAAATACGACCGCGAATCAAATATTCGTGTGTGGACCGGCAAATATAAGCTGGCTGTACGCGGCCTGCTGGTTGCCTTTTCTCTGTGGTGTATCTATGTTACCTTATTTGCAACCTTCCTGGAGGAAATCCGACTGACTTCTTTTCTGGGGCTGATCATTCTTATCGGATTTCTTACCTATCCGGCGAAAAAAGGAGATATCAGAGAAAACTACATGCCGATTGGCGATATTATTTTTATGATCGCAGGCACAGGTGCTTTTCTGTATTTTACTTTTTCTGCAAATCAGATCATCAATCAGGGTACCAGATTTGCCCCTTATCAGATTGTGATCGGTATTATCGGTATTGCTGCACTGATCGAGCTTACCAGACGATGCGTGGGCCTACCGATCCTGTCTTGTGGCAGGTTTTTTCCTGATCTATGCACTGGCTGTCAGGGCTTACCAATCCGGCATTTTTGGGAAGAGTGAAATTCCTGGTGCGGAATCTTTTCTACACAAAAGAGGGTATTTTCTCCACACCTGTAAATGTATGCTCTAAATATATTGTGGTATTTATTATTTTCGGTGCGTTTCTGGAGAGAACAGGAATCTCCAACTTCTTTATTCAGCTGGCTAACTGCATTGCAGGAAAATATGCAGGTGGACCGGCAAAGGTAGCGGTTATGAGTTCTGCACTCTGTGGAATGGTATCCGGTTCCTCTGTAGGTAACACAGTAACAACCGGTTCTGTTACAATCCCGATGATGAAGGACACAGGCTACAAACCGGAATTTGCCGGAGCGGTAGAAGCTGCTTCTTCCACAGGTGGACAGATCATGCCTCCGATCATGGGAGCTGCCGCATTCCTTATGGCAGATTTTGTGGGTGTACCGTACTCCAACATTATTGTCAGGGCGATTCTGCCGGCATTGTTGTACTTTACAGGAATCTTTATTTCTGTACATCTGGAAGCAAAGAAATTAGGACTTTCCGGAATTCCGAAGGAAAAACTTCCGGTATTTAAGCTTCTGATCCGTAAAATCTATCTGTTATTACCTCTGGTCATGCTGGTAATCTGGGTGTCCGGAAACTATATGACTATGCAGAAGGCTGCCAGTTATGCAATCGTTCTTTCTGTTATCGTAAGTCTTTTTGACAAAGAAAACAGAATCAGTGTTACCAAATGTATTGATGCGCTGGAAGCAGGAGGAAGAGGTGTTATCTCCGTAGCAGTAGCCTGCGGTGTTGCAGGAATCATTTCCGGTTCCATCACCATGACAGGACTTGCCAATGACCTGATCAACGGAATCATCAGTGTTGCAAACGGAAAACTGATCATTGCACTGCTTTTGACTATGCTGTGCTGTATCGTACTTGGTATGGGTGTACCTACCACTGCCAATTACTGTATCATGGCAGCAACCTGTGCTCCGATCCTGGTACGTATGGGAGTACCTACACTGGCAGCTCATTTCTTTGTATTTTACTTTGGTATTGTTGCAGATATCACACCGCCGGTAGCGCTGGCTGCCTACGCAGGTTCAGCCATAGCGAAGGCCAATCCGATGAAGACTGCATTTACAGCCTCCAAGCTGGCTATCGCAGTATTTATCGTACCTTATGTATTCTGCTTTAATCCGGCAATGCTGCTGATCGATACCACACCGCTTAAGGTTGTTCAGATCTTTATCACCTCACTGATTGGTGTGTTTGGATTGTCCTCCTCACTGGAAGGCTTCCTGTCAGTGAAAATGTCTGTACCGGTTCGTGTCTTAATGGCAGCAGGCGGACTGATGCTGATCGATCCGTCACTGATGACTGATGTTGTGGGAATACTTCTGATCGTGGGATGCTGCGTATGGCAGACCGCGCAGAAGAAGAAAACTGCATAGAGAAGAATAAAAAAACCGGCAAAACACCTGTCATTTGGGTGTCCTGCCGGATTTTTTTATTTAGAAATCCAGTTCTTTCAGATACCGTCCAAGTGCATCCTGCCAGGTGGGGAGTGGTGTGAAACCATTGGCTGTCAGTTTGCTCTTATCCAGGCGGCTGTTAAACGGTCTGGCTGCTTTGGAAGCGCCATACTCTGCAGTTGTGACGGAGTTGACTGTCATGTTTTCCGGGAGATATTCCGGGTGTCCCATGGCAGCGGCCTGACGGAAGATTTCTTTTGTGAAATCATACCAGCTGATATATCCGCCCTCATTGGTTGCATGATAATAACCGTATTTTTCAGTTTCGATCATATCTATCAGAAGTCTTGCCAGGTCATAGGTATAAGTAGGTGTACCGATCTGGTCATTGACTACGGAGAGAGTATCATGAGTTTTTCCGAGGTTGATCATGGTTTTGATAAAGTTTTTGCCGTTTTTGCCGAATACCCATGCAATACGGACGATAAAGAACTTATTAACTGTGCCGGATACTGCAAGTTCACCGTCCAGCTTTGTCTGTCCATAGACATTTAATGGTTTATAGTCCTTGCAGTCAGGCTCCCATGGAGTGGTTCCCTGACCATCGAATACATAATCAGTGGACAGATACAGCATCTTGATGTCAAGCTCTTTGCACACATCAGCAATATTCTGAGTTCCGGTTACATTTACCAGACGGACCTTCGGCTGATTCTCTTCATCTTCGGCAGCATCTACAGCTGTCCATGCAGCACAGTGGATCACAGCATCAACATTTGCTTCTTTAATGACTTTTTCTACAGAAGCTTTGTCAGTGATATCCATCTGAACATAAGGCATTGTGGTAACTGCAGTGCCATCAGCGATTCCACTGTAGGAAGGAGCAATGTCGCTTCCCACACCTTCATAGCCGCGTTTCGCAAGTTCGTTCATAACATCATGTCCAAGCTGACCGCCTACACCTGTTACAAAAATTCTCATAAATTATGCCTCCCCGCGGTTTGCGTACATTTTTTCATAGTAGTTCTGGTATTCACCGGAGATGATTGTTTCCCACCATTCTTTGTTATCCAGATACCATTTGATTGTTTTCTTGATACCGTCTGCAAATTTTGTTTCCGGTAACCAGCCAAGTTCGTTGTGAATCTTAGTCGGGTCGATTGCATAACGCATGTCATGACCTTTACGGTCTGCTACGTAGGTGATCAGGCTTTCTGGTTTGCCAAGTTCTTTGCAGATGATCTTAACGATATCAATGTTTGTCATTTCATTGTGTCCGCCGACGTTGTAAACTTCTCCAACACGTCCTTTGTGGATGATCAGGTCGATTGCGCGGCAATGATCTTCTACATAGAGCCAGTCACGAACGTTTTCGCCTGTTCCGTATACCGGAAGTGGTTTGTCATTTAATGCATTGGCGATCATTAACGGAATCAGTTTTTCCGGGAAGTGATATGGTCCGTAATTATTGGAGCAGCGGCTGATGGTTACAGGCAGTCCGTAGGTTCTGTGGTAAGCCAGCACCAGAAGGTCTGCAGAAGCCTTGGAAGAGCTGTAAGGGCTGCTTGTGTGGATCGGAGTTTCCTCTGTGAAGAACAGGTCAGGTCTGTCTAATGGAAGATCTCCGTAAACTTCATCAGTAGATACCTGATGATAACGTTTGATACCGTATTTGCGGCATGCATCCATGAGAACAGCAGTACCGATAATATTTGTGGTAAGGAAAACTTCTGGGTTTTCGATGGAGCGATCAACGTGACTCTCTGCAGCGAAGTTTACAACCATATCAGGGTGTTCTTCCTCAAAAAGTTTGTAAACTGCTTCGCGGTCGGTGATGCTTTCTTTTACGAAACGGAAATTTGGGTTGTCCATGACAGGTGCAAGAGTGGAAAGGTTTCCTGCATAGGTCAGACAGTCCAGACAGATGATGCGGTAATCTGGGTATTTTTTTAACATGTGAAAAATAAAGTTGCTTCCGATAAATCCGGCACCGCCGGTTACGATAATGTTCATAGTGATTCTCCTTAAAAAATATATAATATGAATATCTGTAAGATTCTGTTATAGAGTCAGGCAGATAAAATTATCCGCCTTGCTGCATGGCGGGTGATATATCAAATAACTGTTTGAAAATTTGATATATCACTCACTTGACTGCGAATTCGCTTGTACAGGTCTAAAAGCTTCGGTTAGTGCAATACATCCAGATATTTACCGTCCAGAACGTCTTTTAAGTACTGACCATACTGATTTTTCTTCAGTATTTCATAAACCTTCAGCACATCTTCCTTTGTAATCCAGCCATTGAGATATGCAATCTCTTCCAGGCAACCGATTTTGCGGTGCTGGTGGCTTTCCATTGTTTTTACAAAGTTGGTGGCTTCCACAAGGCTCTCGTGTGTACCTGTATCCAGCCATGTGAATCCCTGTCCGAGAAGCTCTACGTTTAATTCGCCCTTTTCCAGATAGATGCGGTTCAGATCTGTGATCTCAAGTTCGCCTCTGGCACTTGGTTTCAGATTTTTTGCATACTCTACGACACGATTGTCATAGAAGTATAAACCTGTGACACAGTAGTTGCTCTTCGGGTGCTCCGGTTTCTCTTCAATTGAGATAGCCTTGCCTTCATGGTCAAATTCTACAATACCGAATCTCTCCGGATCATCTACATAGTATCCGAAAACAGTTGCACCCTCGCCGGATTCTGCGTTCTTTACAGCAGCTTTCAGTCTTTTCTTCAGCCCATGTCCTGCGAAGATATTATCGCCGAGAACCATGGCAACTGTATCATTACCGATAAATTCTTCACCGATGATAAATGCCTGTGCAAGTCCGTCCGGACTTGGCTGTACTGCATAGGTGAGATGGACACCGAACTGATGTCCGTCACCAAGAAGTTCCTCAAAACGAGGAGTATCCTGCGGAGTAGAGATGATCAGGATATCGCGGATCCCTGCATTCATCAGTACAGACATGGGATAGTAGATCATTGGTTTATCATAGATTGGCAGAAGCTGTTTGGATGTTACCATTGTAAGCGGATAAAGGCGTGTGCCGGAACCGCCTGCTAAAATAATACCTTTCATGTGTATTCTCCTTTGTTATTGGCAGTATGCGGTCGGAGCGATATTTTGTCAGTTATCTATCTGTGTAAATGATAAGCAAAACATCAGGCGACTGCGATACTAATTCAACGGGTTTCTGGATTGTCAGTCTGAGTTACGATATCATCCTGACTCTGGTGATTGTATTATAAAAGGTGACCTTAGGTCACCTTCAAGTGCTTTTTACAAAAAAGTTAAATTTTGGTTATTTTTCACAAAGAAAAATGCCGGCATCCTTGGTAATAAAGAACCCATCCTTTGTCTTTCGCGATACAAATCCTCGGAAATCTTTGTATTTGTCCAGAAGATACTGATTCTGATTTCCATGGCAGGAGAGGATATAGGAAATCAGCGGTTCTGCATCGGGGACAAGAAGAGAGTCCTTATAGCTTTCCCAGAAAATACGGGAAAAATACGGTGCCAGGATATCTGCTCCGTTTTCTCTGCCAAAACGCTCATAGAGTTTGTCTGCGGAGAGAACGATCCGGTCGTCAAAATCCCGGACCAGTCTGCTGACTTCCTGCATGTGTTTTTTTCCATAGGTACTGCAGATCAGTTTTCCGCCCGGAGTGAGCACACGTTGAATTTCGCTGCATACAGCAGAGATATCTTCACAGTAAAAAAGCACATGGTTTGCAATGACCAGATCAAAGCTTCTGTCTTCATGAGGAATTCTTGCACAGTCAAATGCCTCGAAGGAAAAACGGCTGTCTTTGCGTCCGATAGCACGTCTGGCATCACGAAGCATTCCGGATGAAAGATCAGAAAGAGTAACGGAAACTTTACCGGGGAGGCTGGAAATATTCTGTGTCCACAGAACACCGTCGCCGCATCCAAGTTCAAGGATACGCATCCCCGGATGAATCTGGCACTGCTCATAAACCCATGGAAACCATCCCTGTTTATTCTGGGAATAAAGGCTGTGCAGATTAATGCGTGAGGAAATGTTGGAGGCGTTCTGGTATTGATTTTTCATGCTTTTCTCCATGCCTGTCAGGTGGATCAGGTCAAGCATCTGATTCCAGTCTATGGCATGATGGGAGCGGATCGCATCTGTGGTATCCTGGATTGCCTTTTCCACCAGCTGCATCTGCTCGATACGGTCACGTACCAGCTTTAACTGGATGTTCAGGGAATTTTCCATAAAATGATAGTCTGAGTCGTCAATGGTCATTTCCCGTATGTCATCCAGGGAGAAACCCAGATATTTCAGAAGCAGGATCTGGGAAAGTCTTGCAAAATCCTCATCTGTATAAAAACGTGCGCCGGATTCTGTTACATAGGAGGGTTTGAGGATATTCTGTTTGTCATAATAGCGGATAGTGCGGAGTGTTACATGTGCCATCCGTGCAAATTCTCCGGAAGAGTAGTAGCCGTCTTTTTTCATTGTAAAACCTTCTTTAAGAAAAATAGTCTTGCCCGCAAATGTGGATAGAAACAGTTGTTCAGCCTGCATTTGCGTATTGCTGATATGTGTAGAGTATAACACAGCTGACCGGCAGGCTACAAGCATCAGGTATTACCGGATGGATAATATACTGTCTGAATGTACCACTATCCCGCGAGGTGTTTTGGCATCAATATGCCAAAATCCCGAGACATACAAGCCAAAATTCCATTGCCGCAGGCAATCTGGAATGAATTTTGGCTAAGTTACTGTGAACGGAGTGAACAGTAACTTTTGAATTGTAAGTCAGATGGTAATTTTTGACATTTTTTGGTGGATGCTAATCCTTGTCTTTTGACAGAAATTATGGTATGTTAAATAATAACAATCAAAACTGATTTTCATACAAATCATAATCTGGCAGTTCTGCCATATTTTTTCCAAAATACAATAAATATTAAGAGAGAACAGTAATGACAATATGAAAGGTGCAGGGACAGGAGGAGCCTGATGATTAATTTATTTGATTTTACTTATTGCGGAGACTATAATCGGCAGATTCAGAATCTGGCAAGGATGGTGCCGGAGAAGTGGAGCTTTTCGGATACAGATGATAACGGAATTCTGAAAGGATACCTGGAACATACATTTAAACGCCTTTATGAAGAACAGAAGGTGTGGGAGAAAAAGAATTATGCCATATTTAATACAGGACTCTTTAATTACTATTATCAGCCGATTTATGCGTATTTTATTCCCAATCTGGTCCCGGACAGGCAGCCCTGGTTTCTGGATGGCTTTTATACAGAATACTATTTGTTAAAAGAAGGAATCACCTGTCTGCCGGAAAAGGCATGCTATGTGGAAAATCCGTCAGATCTTGTGTTTGATACAAAACTTCCGGTAATTCCACAG
>NZ_JBWJVQ010000264.1:0-8543 GCF_056339875.1 Blautia sp. ZXY-1-C6 | reverse complement strand
ATGCGCATACAAAGGCAGTGCTGAACCGTATGTCCAGAGCAATCGGACATATGGAATCTATCAAACGTATGATAGAGGACGGAAGAGACTGTGCGGAAGTTCTGATACAGCTTTCAGCAGTGAAATCTGCCATCAATAATACAGGTAAGATCATTCTGCAGGATCATATCGAACACTGTATCGTAGATGCAGTGGAACATGGTGATAAAGAGGCAATTAAAGAACTTGAGGTAGCAATTGACAGATTTGTAAAGTAATATGCGTACTCTGGAGCTTGTTTGAAAAATGTTTTACGCAAGATGTGCGTCACAATTTGTGGGAATGATTTTTCAGACACGCTCCACACTGGCAATAGAGAATATTTTGTTATTGTTCACACACCACTATCCAGCGAGGTGTTTTGGCATGAATATGCCAAAATCCCGAGACATACAAGCCAAAATTCCATTGCCGTAGGCAATCTGGAATGAATTTTGGCTACGTTACTGTGAACGGAGTGAACAGTAACAATATTTTGTCAGTACAGCAGTGCGTAAATATAAAGGAGAAGATTAATTATGGCAAAAGAATGTAACAACACTTCATGCGACAAAGCAAGCTGCGAAGGTTGTTCAAGCAGCAAGAAACAGCAGAGCTTTCAGGCAGAAATGAATGCTCAGTCAAATGTAAAACATGTGATCGGGGTTGTCAGCGGAAAGGGTGGAGTTGGTAAATCCTTCGTAACAGGCTCTCTGGCAAACATGATGGCAGCACAGGGATACAAAGTCGGTATCCTGGATGCGGATATCACAGGACCGTCCATTCCGAAAATGTATGGATTAAAGGGTGCAGCAATGGCAAATGATGAAGGTATCTACCCGATGATCACAAAAAACGGGATCAAGGTAATGTCCATCAACCTTCTGCTTCCTACAGAGGATACTCCTGTAATCTGGAGAGGTCCGGTTCTTGCAAATATGGTAAAACAGTTCTGGACAGATGTTATCTGGGGCGACGTAGACTATCTGTTTGTGGATATGCCTCCTGGAACAGGTGATGTTCCGCTTACAGCATTCCAGTCTCTGCCGATCGAAGGAATCGTGATCGTAACATCACCTCAGGATCTGGTTAAGATGATCGTTAAGAAAGCCTTTAATATGGCTGAGATGATGAAGATACCGGTACTTGGAATCGTAGAGAACTACAGCTATGTGAAATGTCCGGACTGCGGAAAAGAGATCAAAGTCTTTGGTGAGAGCCATATTGATGAAATCGCAGCAGAGCTGAAGGTTCCTGTACTTGGAAAAATGCCGATTGATATGGATTATGCAACCAAGGCAGACGGCGGATTCTTTGCAGCAATCGATAATCAGTATATTACTGATGCGCTGGCTGTAATGCCGAAATAAGAAAAAGAAGTTCTCATTCAGTAAGAAACGCGATTATAAAAATTGTTGTTTCAGTACTGAGTGAGGACTTCTTTTATTATATGGAAGTAAACATTTCAATAAAGCGTTCAGCAGCCTGAGAGACAGTAAGACTGTCATGCTGGGCAAGTATAAGCTGACGTCCGGGAAGAGGCTCTTTTAACATGAGCGGTGTCAGCTGATCATTTTCTTTTAACATATAATCAGGAACACAGGCAATCCCCAGTCCGATCCGTGCCAGATCCAGAAGCAGGTCATTACTGTTTAACTCTACTTCAGGAAGAAGCTTGAGATTATGGGCTGTGAATGCTTCCCGCAAATATTCACTGGTGGTACTTTTGGGGGAAAGCATCAGGATTGGATAGTTCAGAAGCTCCTGCAGTTCGGTCTGAACAGTGTGTACAGGAAAGTAATCCGTATTGGCAACGAATACATCGTGGAATTCTTTTAGCACACGTGTCTGAAAATGGCTGCCAAGTCTGGAATTAGGACAGTTGCATACAATCAGATCTGCTTGACCTTTCTCCAGAAGCTCTGCACAGCCGATGGAGGTACTGTTTGTGACTTTGATACGGACATCCGGGTAGGTTTGATGGAATTTCTGAAGATAATCAATGAGAAAATACCGGCAGATCGTATCGCTGGCAGCAATACGCAGCTGGCCTTTCAGCAGATTGTCTCCTGACAGGAGAGATTCTCCCTCGTCCAGAAGCTGGAGAGCCGGTTTTACATGCTGGAGCAGAAGTTCTCCTTCAGGAGTTAACAATACTTTCTTGGTACTGCGGATAAAAAGAGGATGATTTAGCTTCTTTTCCAGAGTTTTAATGGACTGGCTGACTGCTGACTGGGAGATAAAAAGCTGGCGGGAGGCCTCTGAGAAGCTGAGGGTGGTGGCAACATAGTAGAATACTTTGTATAGTTCAAGATTAATATCCATAGAAATAAATCCTTTCATAAAATAATGTGATGATACAAATTGTCGGCAGCAATGGAACTTTAGATTGTATGTCTCGGGATTTTGGCATATTCATTCCAAAACATTTCACGGATAGTGATTAATTAGTGTTACTGTTCACTCCGTTCTCAGTAACACGCTTCGCGATGCACAGAATTTATGCTAATCGCATAAATTCGCGCGGTATATCTTGGGTTTTCTGTGACCTTCGCTCACAAAAAACACCTCGCGGGATATTACCAGTGAACAGTAACTAATTAGTTACATTAATAAAAAATATAAGATATATTAATTTTACTAATGATATTTCCTATGATACTATAAAGAAAGCAATAGTTCAAGCAGCAGGTTCACTGGAGTCGGGCTGCAAGGTGCTTTTAAAGCATTTTTAAAACAATGCATACATAAGAAAGGAGTTTCTATGAGTAACGTAAGACGTGTCTATGTAGAAAAGAAACCGGCCTTCGCTGTACAGGCAAAGGAATTAAAACATGAGGTCAGCAGCTATCTGGGAATTAAATCCGTAACAGCAGTACGTGTGCTGATCCGCTATGATGTAGAAAATATTTCTGATGAAGTTTTTGATAAAGCATGCAAAACTGTTTTTGCAGAGCCACCTGTAGATGATTTATATCTAGAGAATTTTGAGGCAGCAGAAGGCTCCCGCATCTTCTCTGTAGAATTTTTACCGGGACAGTTTGACCAGAGAGCAGATTCTGCTGTTCAGTGTGTACAGTTCCTGGATGAGAATGCACAGCCTATCATTCGTTCCGCAACTACCTATGTAATTGAAGGAACTATTTCAGATGAAGAATTTGATGCTATCAAGCATCACTGCATCAACCCTGTAGATTCCCGTGAGACAGGTCTGCAGAAACCGGAAACACTGGTAACTGTTTTCCCGGAACCGGAAGATGTTAAGATTTTTGACGGATTTAAGGAAATGCCGGAAGCAGAATTAAAGGAACTTTATGATTCTTTAAATCTTGCAATGACATTCAAGGATTTCCAGCATATCCAGCATTATTTCAAAGAAGAAGAGAAACGTGACCCGTCCATGACAGAAATCCGTGTACTGGATACCTACTGGTCTGATCATTGCCGTCACACAACCTTCTCCACAGAACTGACAGATGTAAAATTTGACGAAGGTGATTACAAAGCACCGATCGTAGATACTTACAAGAAATATCTTGCTGACAGAGAAGAACTTTACAAAGGTCGTAAGGACAAATTTGTCTGCCTGATGGATCTGGCTCTGATGGCTATGAAGAAACTGAAAGCAGAAGGAAAGCTTGCTGATCAGGAAGAATCTGATGAGATCAATGCCTGCAGTATTGTAGTTCCTGTAGACGTAGACGGTAAAGAAGAGGAATGGCTGATCAACTTCAAGAATGAGACACATAACCATCCTACTGAGATCGAGCCATTCGGTGGTGCAGCTACCTGCCTTGGCGGTGCGATCCGTGACCCGCTTTCAGGACGTACTTATGTATATCAGGCAATGCGTGTAACAGGTGCAGCAGATCCTACTGTTTCTGTAAAAGAAACTCTCAAGGGTAAACTTCCGCAGAAGAAACTGGTAAGAAGCGCAGCTCATGGCTACAGCTCCTATGGAAACCAGATTGGTCTTGCAACAGGTTATGTAAAAGAAGTTTACCATCCTAACTATGTAGCGAAACGTATGGAGATCGGTGCTGTTATGGGTGCTGCTCCGAGGCGCGCGGTTATCCGTGAGAATTCTGATCCGGGAGATATCATTATCTTACTTGGAGGACGTACAGGACGTGACGGTATCGGTGGTGCTACAGGTTCTTCCAAGGTTCATACAGAAGCTTCTATTGAAGTGTGCGGCGCTGAGGTGCAGAAAGGTAATGCTCCTACTGAGCGTAAGATCCAGCGTATGTTCCGCCGTGAGGAAGTCAGCCATATTATTAAGAAATGTAATGACTTTGGTGCAGGCGGTGTTTCCGTTGCTATCGGTGAGCTGGCAGCAGGTCTGAGGGTAGATCTTGACAAGGTTCCGAAGAAATATGCAGGTCTTGACGGAACTGAGATCGCAATCTCCGAATCTCAGGAACGTATGGCTGTAGTAGTTGACCCGAAAGATGTAGATACTTTCCTTGGCTATGCAAATGAAGAGAACCTGGAGGCAATTCCTGTTGCAGTTGTAACAGAGGATCCTCGTCTGGTACTTGTATGGAGAGGCAAAGAAATCGTAAATATTTCCCGTGCATTCCTAGATACCAACGGTGCACATCAGGAGACAACTGTAGAAGTAGAAATCCCCAACAAAGAAGGCAATCTCTTTGAAGAACGCCCGGATGTAGCTGATGTAAAAGCTAAATGGATGGAAACTCTGGCAGATTTAAATGTATGCTCTCAGAAAGGACTTGTGGAAATGTTCGACGGTTCTATCGGAGCAGGCAGTGTATTTATGCCATACGGTGGTAAATATCAGCTCACAGAGACTCAGTCCATGGTTGCCAAGGTTCCGGTACAGAATGGTAAAACAGATACTGTAACCATGATGAGCTATGGCTTTGACCCGTATTTATCTTCCTGGAGCCCATATCACGGAGCTGCTTATGCAGTGACAGAGTCTGTTGCAAGAATCGTGGCAACAGGCGGTGACTATAAGAAAATCCGTTTCACATTCCAGGAATACTTCCGCCGTATGACAGAAGATCCTAAGAGATGGAGCCAGCCTTTCGCAGCACTTCTCGGTGCTTATGCAGCCCAGATGGGATTTGGACTTCCATCTATCGGTGGTAAGGACAGTATGTCCGGTACATTCAATGATATTGATGTACCTCCGACACTGGTATCTTTCGCAGTTGACGTTGCGAAGATCCAGGATGTGATCACACCGGAATTAAAGAAAGCAGGAAACAAACTGGTATGGCTTCGTGCACCGAAGGATCAGTATGATCTGCCGGATTATGCAGGAATCATGGATCAGTATGAAAAACTTCATAAAGATATGCAGGACGGCAAAGTTGTTTCGGCTTATGCACTTGATCGTCATGGTATTGCAGCTGCAGTTGCAAAGATGGCATTTGGTAATGGCATGGGCGTAAAGATTGAGCATAACCTTGATCCGAGAGATTTCTTTGCACCTGGATTTGGCGATATTATCCTGGAAGTTCCGGATGGTAAGGTTGGTGAGCTTTCCATCACTTATACAGTGATCGGTGAAGTAACTGCTGACGGTAACTTCTCCTATGGAAATACAGTGATCACTGTAGACGAAGCTGAAAATGCATGGAAAGGTACTCTGGAAAAAGTATTTAAGACAGTTTCTTCTGAGAATGATAAAGAGGCAGCTGACAGAGATGAGAAGCTTTATCGTGCAGACAGCATCTATGTATGCAAGAACAAAGTTGCAAAACCTCGTGTATTTATTCCTGTATTCCCTGGAACAAACTGCGAGTATGACAGCACACGTGCATTCGAGCGTGCAGGTGCAGAGGTGGATGTAAAAGTATTCAAGAACCTGACTGCTGAAGATATCCATGACTCTGTAGAGCTTTTTGAGAAAGCAATCGATCAGGCACAGATCATCATGTTCCCGGGCGGATTCTCCGCAGGTGACGAACCGGATGGTTCTGCGAAATTCTTTGCAACTGCATTCCAGAATGCGAAGATCAAAGAAGCTGTTATGAAGCTGATTAATGAGAGAGATGGTCTGGCACTTGGTATCTGTAACGGATTCCAGGCTCTGATCAAGCTTGGTCTTGTACCTTACGGTGAAATCTGCGGACAGAAAGCAGATTCTCCTACACTGACATTTAATACTATCGGACGCCATATTTCCAAGATGGTTTATACGAAGGTTGTTAGTAATAAATCTCCTTGGCTGCAGAAGGCACAGCTTGGCGGTGTATACTGTAACCCGGCTTCACATGGTGAAGGACGTTTCGTTGCAAATGAAGAATGGCTGCAGAAGCTGTTTGCAAACGGACAGGTTGCAACTCAGTATGTAACTCCGGATGGACAGCTCAGTGTTGATGAGGAATGGAATGTCAATGGTTCTTATATGAACATTGAAGGTATTACCAGCCCGGATGGACGTATCCTTGGTAAGATGGCACATAGCGAACGTCGCGGGGACGGTGTTGCTATTAATATCTATGGTGAGCAGGATATTAAGATATTCGAGTCTGGTGTGGAATATTTTAAATAAACTCTTTCTGGACGGAAGGTTCCCAGAGGAAGGACAGAAAGCGCTGTCCCTCCTCTGGACTCCACCCTTGCGCTTCTTTTAAGGGCAGCGCCGGGATTGTGGTGTGGAGGAGTGTATTAACTTTGCGGATTCGCCTGGTTGGGTAGGCTGTGAAGTGAGAAGCGAAGAAGATTAGAGTGTAGTCTCTAAAAAAGATGTGATTTAACGAAAGGGCGGCTGCTTGGGCAGCGCCCTTTTTTGAATAACTGCGCGTCGCATTCTCGTTACTTTCAGTGATACTTAAATGAAAAACTAAATTCCAGCTGTGGATTATCTCAGTAACTATGCGGGATTAAATTCTGTAATGCACCTTAACAATTCTATTTTTTTGTCTTATAATAAACCTGTAAGCACTCATGATTTATGTTTTTATGCATACTAACCGGGCATCTGAAAATAGTGTGCGAGACTAAATTCCACATGCCTTATGTGCAAGACTAAATTCTGGTGCAGTGAAATCTGCCTGTGCTTTACTATTTTATTTTATAAGTTTTGGACTAAGCATAACATCATCAGGTGCGATTGCCTTTAATCCTAATGCTTTGTGCAGTTTGTTGTCCAAGAGTAAAAGAGAGAGTTCATATGGGCTATGTCCATTAAGACATGTCTCTTTTTTCGCTGTTTATGTGATTCATCATAAGTCTGACTTTCTCGTCATTTAAATCAGCGAATGAACTCCCTTTCGGACGGATGTAGCGGATATACTCGTGGTTCTTTTCGCAGGCACCTTTTTGCCAAAAGCTGTATGGATCACAGTAAAAGACCGTCGTGCTTTTACTTCCGTCACAGAATTCCTCCATCTCTTCACGAGCTGAGAATTCTGAACCTCCATCCGTGAGGATCACCGGAAAAAGCTTTTTGAATGCATCCTGTCCTAACACTGTTTCAAGCCATACAAAGACCTCTAACACGCATTCCTGGTCTTGATATTCCAACAGGAACATAAGCATAAGATTGCAGTTGCGGAATGTAAAGGTCAAGAGGGCGCAGCTTTCGCCTTTCATTCCTTCCACGCAGTCCATTTCCACAACATTTATATCTGGATGATCTTTCATATAATTCTGGAAATTTTCGTAGTTATGACCTTGACGATAAGAACGATCTTTTGCACTGGTCTGTGTAGGTTTCTTGCGTTTCTTATAACGTACAGAACGTCTTAAGTCACCATTGCGGACATCGAATACACAATCATTGATGTAGGAGTAAAGTGTTCTTCTGGAGCAACCCAATTCTTCTGCATGAGTAGCATAAATATGACCGATGGACTGATGCTTCTCCTTGATCAATGGAACCAATAAATCATTCATGGATTGAATGCTTTCCGGAGTCTGGTTAATGCCGACTCTGCAATCGACTAGCACGCTACGGTACTCATCATGGGCATATTTGGATGAATAAAACTTTCTGGGCATAAGACAATGGGTCTTTTTACCACAGCCATTACATACGTAGGGAGGTTTATTCAGTTTCTCACATTCAGCTGTCTCATATGCGGGACATATATCAGTGCAGCGAAAGGATGGTTTTCTGCAAAGCTTACAATGAATGCCACACATCTTATCACACAAGCATGTCACCTTACAGTTCTTGCGATGAATACATGGCGGGTGAGTGTAACCTGAATCCGGACGTTCTTTTGTATGTGCGTGGAGACGTACTTCCTTTGATATGGTAGATGGATTTTTACCAATAATTCGTCCAATTTCAGTGAAGCTTTTATTCTCAGTAAGACCTTTCTCGATATCAACACGCTGTTCAAATGTTAAATGTTTCTGATTGCCTTTATTTTTCATAATTATCTCCAATCTGCACAGGCAGGCAATCAGCTGCAAGTACATTATACGGAGTAATGATTATCAAAGACAATATGGCAAATATGTGTGCAAAAGTAACTTCGACCTATATAGAATTTACTCTTGCATTTGGTCCAAAACCGGAATTTAGTTTTTCATTTAAG
>NZ_JBWJVQ010000263.1:0-8476 GCF_056339875.1 Blautia sp. ZXY-1-C6 | reverse complement strand
CTCAGGATTTTCAATTCTGTTTTCAGCCATGAACCTAACCATTTCACCACGGGCCATCTTAGCATATGTACCTTTTGTCACCAGTTTATCTCCTGATAACTCACAAAATGTAATCGTAATGTATCTATCCTGTCGTGTCAGATATTTTTCTATGCACTTAGAGTATTCTTTCGATGCCAGATTGATTATAATCCTGCTGTTATCAATCACTGAGCGGTATAATAAATCTCCCCAGTACTCATACAGATTTTTTGTTTCTCCTATTCCAACCTTCGCCTGCATTTCCAAACGATAAGGCGTCACACCATCCCTTGGTTTTAACACACCATAAAATGCAGATATTATTCTCAAATGATTTTGTACATACTCGAACTGACTGTCCTCAAACACAGATGGAGCCATATATTGAAAAGCAATTCCTTCATATGATAAGACAGCTGGGGTAAGTAAATGATAAAGATCCATGTTTTCCAATCTATTGAAGTTCTGTTCTGTAATTTTGTCATTACATTTCCAAATAGTCTTCAGTTCTTCTTTTGACTTACTTTTCAACCAACTTTGTATCTCTGTCGTCTTTTCAATAAATTCAGGCAATCCATCCGGCGCTATGCTGTCAGTATCTGTAATCATCTTTTTAGCAGGGGATAATATTATCTTCATTAATCTAATTCCTTGAGCATATTTTCAGGATCATCTGCAGCCTTGACTTTATCATTTGCCTTTATAATAATCCCCTGTTCATCAATAAGATATGTGGTTCTTACTACTCCCATAGAGACTTTGCCATAATTTTTCTTTTCTTTCCAGACATCATATGCTTCAATAACTTTACGCTCCGGATCTGCTAATAGCGTAAATGCCAGTCCGTATTTTTCTTCAAATCTCTTGTGAGACGCTACAGAGTCCTTGCTTACTCCGAGAATAACAGCTCCCTTCTCAGTAAACTGTGGATAACGCTCAGAAAAGCCACATGCCTGCTTCGTACATCCTGGCGTATTATCCTTTGGATAAAAATATAAGATCACTTTTTTCCTGCATAATCGCTTAATTTATGCACTTCTCCGTTCTGATCCGGCAATTCAAAATCCGGTGCTTTTATTCCTAACTCTAACATTTACTATTCCTCCGCTTTTGTATTTTTCACCTGTTTTCTTGTTCTTTTATTACCCGAAATCATTTTATGACCAGAATAGACTGCCATAATCATGCATATCAGAGAGCCAAATGCAAAGTATTTGTGTGCTGCTTTTAACCCTTTATATCCTGTATAAAAAGTTCCAATCATTGTGATCAATGCTCCTACTGACCAATATTTATGTGCTTTCATGTAATTCCTCCATTTTTTCAGTGTATTCAATTCTAATTATACGCTACCATATTCCTATGTCAATTTGATAATAGAGCATTCCTATAAAATTTTTCAAAATATCATTGTCAAAACTATGTATTGTTATCCTTTAATTTTTCTTTGAAATAATTGACAAAAAGCTTGCTTTCAGGAGATTACTATTTAATCTCTTTTCCATCTATATATAGTTGAAATTTATCAGGATTATTGACAATATCATAGTCCTTTCCGTATTCTACAGGTCTATATTCGGCTGTCATTACCGATTCCCCGTCTTCAATATCCTCTTTCCATAAATAGATGTGCATATCAATGCTCGTCGCATATCCTCTGTCTGTGGAGAATTTTGTCGAATGAAAAGAATCATCCTTGTACATCTGCAAAAGTTTTCTTGCAAACGCTTCTCTATCCTCAATATCTTCCCTATTTGCGACCACGGTTATATTTTCATCCCGATTTACAGAAAAAGTTCCAACTACATCTGGTTCGCCTTCTTTATGACTGGATTCAAATTTCCCATAAATACTTCCTGCAGCAATTATCAAGATTGCTGTTCCTGAAATTACTGCAATTATCTTTTTCTTCATATTTTTAATTTCCTTTTAATTTTTTTACTGCGTAATTGATTACTTCTTCCGGTATGGGCCTGTCTCCTTTAAGTGTCATTTTCTTCCATTCTTCCTGCACAGCCGGGTCAGGATTATCAAATCCTGCATCTATGGCTATCTGCATTTCTCTGCGTACTTCTTCTGGTGTTGTGTTATACTTTTCTGCAATCTTCTCATATATAGTTTTCTCTCTCATTCATTTTCCTCCGATATATAAGTGGAATTATATCTTGTTCTATAAAATCAATTTAGCATATTTCTGTTGGCATGAAAAGAGACTTTACAACTTAAAATTGGATAAAAAGGACAAAAAAAGAAGAGCTACTTGCTCTTCCCATATAGTAGTAGTAAAATAATATGTCATGCCAGCGCAATATATTACCTAGAATATCGCTATAACAGGAAAGGGGCTGCATTGTGACAGCCCCTAGTTTACTTCATCACGTTGTCTACATTCTGAATGAACTCGTTCCCTGGTTTATTTTAGCATCGGTCTGGATTTTGTTTCATAAAGATAAATTTTGCCACAGAGCGGTCATATGTTTTAATGTGTCCAAACAGCCAGTCGATTACATTTTTCTGTACAAGTTCACTGAACCGATCTGTCGGTCCTTCATACTCCTGAAGGTATTCATACAGTTCCTGAATTGTCTTTCTAAACTCTTCATGTTTTTCATAATGTTTTTCACGCTCTGGATAACCGGATTTTTCCTGAAGCTTTTCCTCTTCTTTAAAATGAAAGTCAGTATATTCATCCAGATAATCCAGCATTTTGATTGCTTTTACTTTGCTGTCGCCATTTTGACAGGCAGTTACAAAGTTCTGGATACGGTCGATCAATTCTTTATGCTGGGTATCAATTGTTTCATTTCCTGTTACTAAATTGTCATCAAAGGTAATGTTTAAATCGTAAGTCATAATTTGACCTCCATTTCTTTTATATGTTCTCTTAGGATCTTTTAATGTCTGGCAGTTTCGTACCTGCATTTTCTGCTTAGTCTTCTACAGGAACGAAAACATCTTTTCCTAATCCGCAGATTGGGCATGTCCAGTCATCTGGAATATCCTCAAATGCAGTTTCTGGATCGATACCAGCGTCTGGATCTCCTACTGCCGGATCATAAATATATCCACATGGTTCACATTCATATTTTATCATAGTCATTTTCCCTTTTCAATGTCGATTTATTTTTGTTACCAAGTTCCTAGCAATTTTTCTAACACTTTGTTTCTTGTATATCTGTATTATACATGATAATTATTCTCTTGTCAATAATAGTAATTATTATTATTATTATTGTACTTAGCATAAACTGATATTTGAATTGCAAATTTACATATTGTATATATCATGGGAATAGTTGAATAAAAAAATGAACTCTATTCATTAAAGACAGAGTTGCTGGAAATTATTTCTCTCCAACAACTTTTTTCGTCTTTAAGTCCTTGAAACACAATACTGTCCAATCAGATTCATCCAACTGTTATATTTATTCTTTTCACACACCTTTCGGCAAATTTCATTTTCCATCAATACACAGAACATCTTATCATAATCAAATGCCCAAACAGCACCATTCACATGGTTTTCCACTGCTTTTTGATCTATGTTCTTTAAACGTGTGACCATTTTTTCAATTTCTCCATTTCTCAAGTTACCGATATTTTTGCAGATAAACCGAAAGAAATTCAACGTTGCATATTCGTCATGCCAATGGAACTCTTCTGGATTGTTTTTAATTTTACTGACTCGCTGCTGTTCTTTGATTATCTGATCAGCTACACCTTTCATCGAATCTTCGTATCTCATATTACTCACCTACTCTTCCTCAACGCCCAGTGACGGTTTAAATCTTTTATCCTTTGCCTGCGGTACCACGATCTCATAAAAATAAAATCCTAAATATCCAAGTGCCTGCTTCTTCATTTTATAAAAAGAAGTCCTGCCTATTCCTAACTCCTGCTGTACTTCCACATCTGTCTTATTATAATGACTGCAAAAACAGGAATGAAGGATTTCACTGAGCATCACACCATTCGGTGCATAGAACTTCACCAGTGTCATTCCACGATAGATCATATCAGACAAGCCATAAATGATCATCAGGTTATTCATTTCCCGGTGCATCTTTGGCACATTCAGCTGATTGTTATAAATGCTCAGATAACTCAATGCATATGCCATATCTTCATTGATTTTCTCCTGGCACTCCATATCCAGTTCTTCCAATACAACCTGGTTTTCTAAAATCAGTTTCTGGTAGCTTCTCATCAGTTCTTTAATATCAGTATAATGTCTTTCGATTGTAACTTCCAGATAATCCTGTGCATGACTTGCCATCTGGAAGGTAATTTCTTTCATTGATTTAATTGCATAATCTCTGTCTGTCATCAGTTTCAAAATCTCCTTATCATCATCACACTAACTGGCGGTCTTTCAGACCAGTTCGCTTTCCCCATGATTTTGATGGGAAGCAATTACTTACTACAACTTGCAGAAGCGGATATCCAAAAGGCATTGTGGGAGCTGCCTTTGCTGACCGAAATCCATCTTCTTATGTAAAACCTGCAGGAATATAAAGGGAAAGTGACTATCCCTGCCGGTTAATAATCCAAATAATATCGTCTATACCAATCTCTCCTTATGCTGTTTTTCTCTCCATAAACCATTTATCCACTTCGTAAAACAAGTGGCTTTCCTGCCCCTGTATCATACAGGTGTACATCACTCCTACACCGCCTGCCTTTCTGCTGGCGCATCGCTCAATTTTCAAAATTCTGTCAATACTATATTTTCTTCCATCCTCCCATGTAAAAAATATGGGAACCAGCCGTCCGTCTTTCCGGAACTCTGCCACTACATCTACATATACTTTGTTCATGCCGACACCTCACTATAAAATCTCGATTGCTCTTGGCGATGCCGGGATTCTGCGGATATATCCATTTTGCTCCAACTGCTTGATTCTGGAAAAAGCAGATGATGTTGATCTTACTCCGATCAGTTTTCCAAATTCCCGGACTGTCGGCGGGTATCCATGCTCCTTCGTATAATTCAAAATACACTGATAACTTTCTTTCTGTTTTCTGGTTAATACTTTTTTCAAATCTATCCCTCCAATTACCCATGAAAATAACTGTGTGGATGGACCGTGTGCGTACCAGCGTCTAAGTGGGATAAGACTTTATTCTGATACATTGCCGCTCGCTGTATACTGAAATATCCAAACCGTCGTCTAATCTCATCTACAGTACGATCCAGCTTCTCTAACTGCTGCAATCCTTTGATTGGCAGGTAAGACGCTTCAACCGGAATTAGTACTTCATCTGATGCAGCCAGTGCATTGATTGTGATCATTCCCAATGATGGCATACAATCAATGATAATTGCATCATATTGATCCTTGATACCATATAAAATCTGTTTCAATACATATTCCCTGCTCATTGCATTTACCAACTGTACTTCCGTACCTGCCAGTCCAATGTTAGAACAGATAATGTCTATTCCTTCTGCCTGATGCCTGATATAACAGTCTGAAGGAATATCTTCATCTTTCATTACTGTATCCATAAGAGCTGTAAGTGTTTCATTACTTTCATCACAATCACGATATCCAAATCCTGCGGATACATCAGACTGTGGATCGGCATCAACGATTAACACTTTCATATTCTTTTGTGCTAATCCTACTGCTAAATTAGCTGTACATGCTGATTTTCCCGTTCCCCCTTTTTGGTTTACAATAGAAATTACTTTTGCCATAATCTTTCCCTTCTTTCTTGTTAAATAAAAAGACTGAATCAGACAGCTGAGATATAAATCTCATGCGAGCTAATTCAGTCCAAAACATATTTTTATTCAATTATCACCGCTTTCGTGGTATAGTAAATACATCTCAGCAGAGTTCTGAAATTCTATTACTTCTGTACTGTGTTATTTATAAAAGAGAGGCCTTTCCTTCATAAATTCGTTGATTGGTTACGAAATTTATTTAGGACTAAATCGCTAGAGCCCTTGTATTATAAGGGGTTCTGCCTTGTGTCATTATAATAACACAAGCACCCCCATTTAAGATATTCATCATCGGTACAGGCATCTGTCTGGTATGGCAGCCGCCAAGATACTGATATAAAGGAACGCGGAGAGCTGCTGCTGCCGCCCTTGCTACTGCCAGGGATACTCCCAGTGCCGCATTTGCCCCTACATTACTTTTATTGTCTGTGCCGTCTGTTTCTATGATTTTTTTATCAATATAGGACTGATCCAGAGCATTTTCTCCAAGAATTGCTTCTGCCAGCTTTGTATTTACATTCTCCACTGCTTTGCGGACACCAAGTCCGGTGTAGCAGCCTTTTTCTCCGTCACGAAGCTCCACTGCCTCGAACTTTCCTGTGGAAGCTCCCGAAGGGACGATTGCCCTTCCCGTATATCCATTTATCCCGATCACACCTTCTCCTACTGTTACTTCTACTTCCACTGTAGGATTTCCTCTGGAATCAAGTACCTGTCTTGCATGAACCCTTCTCACAGGCAGATAACGTAACATATTAGAACCTCCTGATCATTTTAATAAACCGGTAACTGTTCCATATTTTCACAGTTACAGTTAAACCTCAAGTCAAAATACGTCACTGAGAACGGCGTGAACAGTAACGTAATTTGACTTGTATATCTTTACAACCATATTTTTACCCAATATGCTTCCGGCTATGCATTGTCTATATCCATTATTATTTTCAGAATATTTTATCAATACAAATAATTTTAATATTATCTTTTAAATATTTTTGTAAATTTTCTATTTTCATTCTTGACATTTCATTCTTTATCTGTTATATTAAGTTCATAAAACAAAAGGGATTACGAAAAACAAAAAAGTAAAGGAGTGAGACCACCGAAAACATAATCTTTTCTTCATAATTTAAGAAAGCGAGGTACAGACCACCAGAATAGCAAAGTTTCAAATTCATGACTTATAAGAAAGGCAGGTACGGACCACCAAGAACTTAAGCTTTTAAATCCAACTAAGTTTTATAAGTAGTTCCTATCAAACAAGGAAGGTACAGTCCAATGGAAACCTAACGATTTATCTTATTTTGAACGTAACAGTTAAACATTCTAAAGAAGGTACGGTCCAATGGAAATTTAATGATTTACTTTATTTTTAAAGTGACATTCAATCAAAATAAGGAAGGTACAGTCCAATGAAACGTTAACGATTTACCCTATTATAAAACGTAACCGTTCATTTACATGAAGAAGGTACAGTCCAATGAAAACTTAACGATTTACCCTATGAAACTATAAAAGGAAGGTACAGACCAATGGGACAGTAAATTTCATAATTCAAATTCATACAATTTCATAATTTATTTTACAGAAAGTGAGGTATCATCCCTTGGATACAGAATCTTAACAGGAGCCACGATGAAATATAAATCTGTGGCTCTTTTATTTGTCATTCAGCTTCTATAGTTCCCCTCTTTCTCATATATTAAACTAATATCATTCCATTCTGAGGTTAACACTCTCTATGCATCTCAAATACATATCTTCCACTCGGATTTTCTCTTCCAGATTTACCAAGATTTTTCTTCTTTTCTGTGCTTGTGCATTTATAGGTTCCTCTATAGGAAAAATCGTATCGCACAACACTGCCAGACAGACTGCTGCTTCTGCCCAAAGTTCCAACTGGGGACTCAGTTTTCAGGAAGAAGGCAAACGTCCTGTTGGAAATGCAACGATAGAAGAATTGGCTCAGTACAATGCCTTTTTTGCTGAAGATACCGAAGAAAAGAAAATCTATCTCACCTTTGACGCAGGCTTTGAAAATGGAAATACTCCTGCTATTTTGGATGCACTGAAAAAACATCAGGCACCTGCTACATTTTTTGTGGTTGGAAATTTCATTTCGGAAAACAAAGATCTGATCAAACGAATGGAAACGGAAGGGCATATTGTCGGCAATCATACTATGACGCACCCGGATATGTCAAAAATTTCCACAAAAGAATCTTTTCAGAAAGAATTATCCGATGTAGAAAAAATTTACAGGGAAATTACAGGAAAAGAAATGACAAAATTTTACCGCCCCCCACAGGGCATCTACAGTACACAGAATCTGTCTATGGCCAGAGAACTGGGATATCACACATTTTTCTGGAGCCTTGCCTATGTAGACTGGTACCAGGATAACCAGCCAGATCCACAGGAAGCTATTGCAAAACTGACGAAACGGATTCATCCGGGAGCTATTGTACTGCTACACAGCACCTCTTCCACTAATGCACAGATTCTGGATGAACTGTTGGATAAATGGGAAGAGATGGGATATTCCTTTCATTCTCTGAATGAATTATGATCATTTAACATTTTCCGATACTGTTCACACACCACTATCCCGCGAGGTGTTTTGGCATGAATATGCCAAAATCCCGAGACATACAAGCCAAAATTCCATTGCCGCAGGCAATCTGGAATGAATTTTGGCTACGTTACTGTGAACGGAGTGAACCA
>NZ_JBWJVQ010000262.1:0-21518 GCF_056339875.1 Blautia sp. ZXY-1-C6 | reverse complement strand
AAATATTTGCATTAGAATAATGGATAAATACACATGGATCTACATCACCATTCGCATTGATATGAAGGTAACGTCTTCCTCCTGCAATACATCCTCCTACATACTGCGCATCATTCTGGAAATCCATTCCAAAAATAGCTTTTGTAGAACGATACTCTCTGATCTTGTGATACATCTTCTCACGCTGCTGTGGATTCGGCATTAATTCTACTACAGCGTCATTACCTGTCGGCATATAATGGAAAAACCATACAAATAATGCACCACAGTCAATAATGTGATCGAAAAATTCCTCGCTGCTTACACTGTCCACATTTGCAGAAGTATAACAGGTAGATACACCAAACGGAAGTTTATGAGCTTTCAGAAGTTCCATTGCATGCATAACTTTCTGATATACACCTTCTCCACGACGTCCGTCGTTTGCTTCCTCAGAACCTTCCAGGCTGATCGCCGGAACAAAGTTCTTAACACGAAGCATTTCCTGGCAGAACTCTTCGTCGATCAGTGTACCATTTGTAAAGGAAAGGAACTCGCAGTCCGGATATTTCTCGCAGATACGCATCAGGTCTTTCTTACGTACCAGCGGTTCACCACCTGTATATATGTACATATAAGTTCCCATTTTTCTGCCCTGCTCTACAATAGAACAGATGGTGTCAAAATCAAGATTCAGTTTGTGACCATACTCTGCTGCCCAGCATCCTGTGCAGTGCAGATTACAGGCACTTGTAGGATCAAGAAGGATTGCCCATGGAACATTACAGTTGTTCTCTTCTGCTGTTTCTTCCTGAAGTGCACTTCCTTTTAAGCTGGCATTGATAATAAAGTTTGTAAAGAATGCTTCACGTACTCCTGGATCCAGCTCATAAATCCTCAGGATCAGTTTATACCAGTTGCTGTCCTTATTCTGGATTGCATTACGGATTGCATTTCTCTGTGACTCATACCAGCCATCCGGTACAAATTTATCTACAAGTTCCATCAGTTTTGGTATATTTACTTCCGGGTCCTTCTCCAGATAACCCAGACCTGTCTTAACTGCTGCTGCAAGTGCAGCCTGTTTTGCTTTGTCCATTAATTTCATGTGATTGCTCCTCCTTGTTGTGATGTGATATATATATAAACACCTGTGTATCAGGTATATTTTTATTATTTTATCAATATTCATCCATATCTATGATATCCTGTTTCTGGTTTTTAATAATTTTTACAGTGTAAATCGCCACACAAAGATTCAGAATTCCCTCAAACAGAACCGAAACACCAACCAGGATCATCATGATCTCTGCTGCCTCAAACGGCCTTATCAAAAGTAAAAATCCCAGAACACCGGTCAGAATCGCTACCAGGAGAATCCTCCACCAGAGATTCAGCCCGAATTTCTTTGCATCTATCGACATCTGAATTTTAAATAATGCATCCGCAAGGATCAGAAGTCCAAAGATTCCAAAGATCAGATTCACCACTACGTTCCTGCGTACTATAATAATAATTCCTACTGCTGCCAGCAGCACTCCAAAGGCAAGATCAAACTGAAATGCCAGACAATAGATATCTCTGGAAAAATATCCCAGAATCTTTATCAATCCGTATACAATAAGCATAATCCCTACTGCTGTACAGAAAACTGCCATCGAACAATCCGGCCAGATAATCAGACAGGCACCCAGAACCATAAATAATACAGACATAATAATATAACCATTCTTGGCTAATTTTAACTGCTTCAGTGCATCCATCCTATTGCTCCTCCCTTCTGAAATATACCCGAACCTGTGACTGTCAGGCTCTTGTTTTCATCTCTTTATGGTTGCTATTATAGCTGTGATTTTTTTAACAATAAATAGACAAAAAAAAGCCCATGTCCAAAAAACAGACATAAGCTTAATTTTGTATAATATGAAAATTAAAGGAATTACCTATAACGCTTCTCTCAGATAATACATTTAAGAGAATTGCTATAATAAATATCAGGAACAACAGGTATTTTCACTCTATTCTGATCTGTTCAATACCGCATGTAGCTCCGGGTGCTTTTCAAAAAGCCGGGAAGCCTGACGCATTTCTTCTCCAAAATCAGATTTCAGATTATTATCCAGCCACTCCATCAGAAATCCCATAAACAGACACTTATAATATTGAATCAGAATCCGGATTTCTCCCTCATCAAGATCAAACTGATCTGCATTTTTCCGAAAATATTCCATAATAATATAGTTGGAAATCTCATTCATATAAAAAAGGAACGTATCTTTTTTCACTGATCTGTAAACATTAAACATAACCTTTCTGTTATTTCTCACCAGATCTGCCATTTCTTCCATACATTCCAGAATAGAGGCTCTGTCCTGTGGGTGTTCCAGAATCTCATCCCACTTCTTTTTCAAAATAAACTCCACTACATCTGGAATATCCTTAAAATGATAATAAAAAGTATTTCTGTTTACACCACATCGTTCCACGATATCCTTCACCGTAATCTTAGACATGGGCTTTTCATCCAGCAATTCTGTAAAAGTCTTTGCAATAATTTCCTTTGTAAAACCTGACATATTATCTTTTCCTCATCACTCTTAACACTGTTCTAATCATCAGTAACACTTTTCCTCTGAACAGCCCGCTCCGCATTAAAAAAGTCCACAGATAACCACTTTTATAAAGCAATTATCACTCATCTTTCGCAGGTTCTGAGTATTTTCATAATTATGCCATAAAGGATATAGTTTTGCAAGCGTTCCTAAAATTGGTCTTACCTATTCGGAATCAGCACAATTTCTTTAATTTCAAGATTATCCGCACCATAATAAAATTTGATATAGTGATTATGACCAAATTCCATATTCAGGATGCGGCTTTCTTCTACCCATTTTCCATTGGTTCCCTGTACTGAAACAGTCATCTTATGAATATTATCCAAAAATACAGAAACCGGAAGCTGAGCCAGCTCACCAAGATCAGATTTCAAAGTAAACTTCATTGTGAAATCACCCATGAACTCGTTAGTCACAGCAATCACATCTGCCTTTCCCTTTGCAGGATGTAATAATGCACCGTCAATTACAATTTTCTGTGTCACCGAATCACTTTCAATACTTACCAGACTTCCGGCATCCACATCGTCCTCTTCCTTTGTATTCATAGCCTCCAGTTCTTCTTTGCATATTCTGTCTGTCAACAATAAAACAGAAGGACTTTTTAACAGAAATCCCAGGATATTGGCCGCATTTCTCTGCAATTCACCCAGAGTAATCTTTCCTGCATGAAGCATCTCCTCTACATCATCATTCTCAGGATTTGCCTTCGCATCACTTACTACCATATAAATATCATTCTGAGCCGCTACCATCGGTGCTTTCACCGGCGCTTCAGCCTGATGTCCTTCGTAGTTGGACTTCGCCCACCAGTCAGTCATCACAATACCATCAAATCCCCATTCCTTACGAAGAATAGTCGTACACAAATCATAACTTCCAGCCGTCCAGAGCCCGTTCACGCTTCCATAAGTCGTCATCACAGAACGCGCACCGCCCTCTTTTACCGCAATCTCAAAACCTTTCAGATAAATCTCACGCAAAGCTCTCTCAGAGATCACAGAGTCCGAAGTACTTCTTCCAACCTCCTGATTATTACCACAGAAATGCTTTATCGTACTTCCGATTCCAGACTTCGCCATAGCCTTCACCTGAGCTGCACAAATCCTGCCTGTAAGAATCGGATCCTCAGAAATATACTCAAAATTACGTCCGTTCAACGGATTTCTGTGAATATTCATACCCGGTCCAAGAAGAGAATCAATCTTATTCAGGCGGAGTTCCTTACCCGTCATCTCATACAATGCACCTACAAGCTCCATATTAAAAGTACAGCCAAAAGAAGTTCCATTCGGCAGAGAAAACGCCTTCGTACCACAGTCCATACGGATACCGGACGGACCATCCGAACAACAGCCAACCGGAATTCCAAGCGCAGTCAGACCATCTGTCACTCCGCCAAAAGCAGCCGCCGTTCCCGCAGTAACCTTCGGGCTGCACATACCCTCACCACGGAATATCGCAATCAGATCTTCCTCACTGATCTGTGCAATAAACTCCTCCATAGAAACCTTCTTATCCAGCACATCCACCAGCTTATATCCCTTATCCCCTGTATAATCCAATGTTTCTGGCATCTCATTCGCCCTGCGCTCCTGCGGATCAACAGTACGAACCGGCACCTCCTCAGTCACCGCCTGATAAGTCCCATCCGGCAATAAAACAGCCTTCATCCTCTGAAATTTCTCAACCGGCGCATAAGCCTCCTCAAGCTCCTCAATCACCCGGAACTCTTCCTCATAACATCCGACAGACACCGCACTTCTCACATCACTGCCGACAAAAACCTCATAACATCCCTCTTCCAGAACATAACAAGACTTATGCCCTGTCACACCACTGTCATCATAAGAAGCCATATCATACTTCTGAATAACAATACAAACCTCTTCCTGCTCTCCAGGTGCCAGCTCCTTCGTCTTCGCAAACCCAATCAGCTTTCTCGCCGGATTTCCCAGTTTCCCCTGCGGAACCTTCACATAAACCTGAACAACCTCTTTCCCCCTTACCTCACCGGTATTAGAAACCGTCACAGACACCGTAATCTCATCCCCGGTATTCTTAAGAATCTCCGCTCTCGTCTCAAAAGTCGTATAAGACAGCCCATACCCAAACGGATAAAGCACCTTATCCTTCGCAAACGTCTCAAAATAACGATATCCGACATAAATATCTTCCTTATAATAATTCTTAAACGGATCTCCGAAATTCTCAGTAGACGGATAATCCTTAATATCAGCAGCAATCGTATCCGTCAGCTTACCACACGCACAAACCTTACCAGTCAGGACATCGGCAACACCATTGCCACCTTCCTGACCACCCTGCCATGCATACAGAACAGCCTGAGGATGATATTTCTCCACCCAACTCATATCAATAATATTTCCAACATTCAGCACCACAACCGTACGCTCACTCACCTCGCAGACACGGCGGATCATATCCTCCTCCATCTCCGTCAGACAATAACTGCCAGCCTTCGCATTATTATCCTGATCCTCACCCGCAGTTCTGCCAATAACAACCAAAGAAACATCATCCCTGCGCGCACAGTCAAGCATCTCCTCCGTCACACCCATCTCCTTCTGACACCAAGGCACACGCCCCCAGCCCTGACCTTCATCATAAGGATTCTCCATAATCCAATCCTCATAAATCCCCATCAGCTTCTCATCCAGATGAACCCCTTCACACGCCTTCAAAGCATCCAGAATCCCCACGACATATCTTGTATTCACCAAACCACCAGAGCCAAGCCCACTCTTATAATAATGAAACGCCATACGCCCAAAAACAGCAACCCTCTCCCCATCTCTCAACGGAAGCGCCTGCCCCTCATTCTCCAGCAGCACACACCCCTCGGCCACAGCCTGTCTCGCCAATGCAGCATACTTCTCCAAATCCAGCTTATAACTATTCATAATATCTATTTCCTTTCTCCACAAAAGCCATCTCAACTCACTATCCAAAAATCTCTCTCAGCAGCTCTCCCAATGACCGTTTTCCAACAATTTTCAATCTTCATCTTATCAGAAAACTCCCCCATTGAAAACACTAAATATTCCCATTAAAATAATCCACCAAATCAAAAAAGGACCCTACCTGTCCCACCTTTGAAACAGCTAACATCCTTTGTGCAAAAAACTATCACAGCCAGTTTCCAGCGCAACGCAGCATCTCTCTACGGGTGAATTTGGAGAGGAATTAGTAACTCTTAGGTATAGGAAATTCGCGTTATGAAGAAAAATAGCAACGTGTCTGAGCGAAGTTTGCAACGAAGCGAGTTTTGCATTTTTCTTCATGCCTTTAGCGAATTCACTATGCCTTAGAGTTACTTATTCCTCGGAACTGAACCCGTAGAGAGATGCTGCGTTGCGCGTCCCTCCCACTAAGTTTTTATTCTTTATGCACCTTAGGAAACTTCATACAAATTTCCGTTCCATTTCCTTCTTCACTTCTCAGTATAACACTTCCCTTCAGAGCCCCAACTGCATGTTTCACAATCGAAAGCCCAAGTCCTGTACCCCCAATTTCCTTAGAGTGACTCTTATCCACCCTGTAAAACCTCTCAAACACTCTGTCCTGGTCTTCCTTTGGAATACCCACACCTGTATCTTTTACCACAATCTGAATCTCCTGCGCAGTCTGCGTCAGAAAAACACTCACGCTTCCGTCATTCCGGTTATACTTAATCGCATTATCGCAGACATTATAAATTGCCTCTTCCAGAAGTGTACGAACTGCCTCCATCTTCATACGTTCCCCACAGATATAAAGATGCACATTCAGCCTCTTCGCCTTCTCCTTCAGACTCTCAAATGCATTTTTACAAACCTGATAAACATCCACAGGCTCCCATACATAAGAAGTCTTCTCCTCATCAAGCTGAGAAATCTGGATTACATCCTCAACCAACTGAAGCAGTCTCTGAGATTCTTTATAGATACGCCCCGCAAACTTTGGAATATCCTCATTCTTCACCAGACCACCCTGCATAATCTCCGCAAATCCTGAAATAGAAGTCAGCGGTGTCTTCAGTTCATGAGAGACATTTGCGGAAAATTCTCTTCGCAGACTCTCTCTCTCAAGCTTTTCCGTTACATTGACAAGCAGCACTACCGCACCTTCGGTTTTCTTATCTCGTATGACAGGATTAGCGATCAGCTGAATATCACTTCCATTTAATTTCAGTACCAGTTCCGTATGTTCTCCACTAAGCACCTGCTCAATGGCATGTCTGAATTCTTCCTCACGATCCAGACAATAAACACTTTCTCCCTGACACACCCTGTCTATATGAAACAGATTCCATGCACTGGAATTTGCAGAAAGGATCATAGTATATTTATCAATCACGATCAACCCTTCCTGCATATTCTCTGTGATAAGAGCGAACTCTTCCTGCTGCTGTTTCGCCAGTTCCAGTTGATTCTGAATTTCCCGGTTCTGTCTGTGTATCTTACTTAAGAGAGGAGAAAGTTCCTCATAAATCCGATTTTCTTCCGGACTTTCAAGATCCAGCTCATTGATTGGTTTCACAATTCGTTTCGATATCGCAGATGCCATAATTCCTGATAAGATCAGCATCAGACATAAAAGCCCGCATAAAGGAAATATGAGATTTTCAACCAGTGCCAGTACCGAATCCTGCGTACCGGAAACTCTCAGTACCGTACCATCTTTCAGACGCAGTGCATAATAAATGGTTTTCTCAGAAAGTGTATCCGAATATCTCGAAGATTCTCCTGCACCATATTTCTCTGCCTTCTGAAACTCAGTTCTGTCACTGTGATTCTTCATCTCAGAAACATCTGCTTCATTATCAAACAGTACTGTTCCATCCTGATCAATATAAGTAATTCTTGCACTTTTATCCTTAATATTTTTAAGATAATCCACACCCTGCTGCTCCACACCATATTCCAGATAAGCAGCTTCCTTAGACAGCTCTTTCCGCATCTGTCCGTCAAAATTACGGTAAAGGATTCCCATTACAGCAGCCAGTCCCACTGCCAGAACCAATGCACATACAAACATTATAGATTTAAAGATTTTTTTTGTCACTTCTCTTCACTTCCCCTTTTATTTTTTAATATTTCAGGCAAATATACACAATCTGCATTCGGTCAGATCGCTACTCTCAATAAAACATATTCCAAAACGCAAAATAAATAATAACTCAAATATCCGCAAACGGTTCCCGCCTGCGGATATAAAAAGCCCTGCTCCCAAATAATTATATTCAAAATCAGAAACTTTCCCTATTCAATTAATTATTCAGATAATCCTGATGCTCATTATTTCTGTGCTGTCCGGTAATAGAATATTCCACCCATTCTGCAATATTCACTGCATGATCTCCGATACGTTCAAAATACTTGGCAGTCATAAGAAGATCCAGCCCTGTCTTGGCATCCAGATTTCCTCCGTAAATCATATCTGCAAGCTTCTCTTTGATCTCATTAAATGCATCATCCACCACATCATCCCGGTCAATGACATTTCTGCACAGTTCCAGATCACTCTTTACAAAAGCATCCACACTCTCAGTTACCATACGCACAGTGTCCTCCGCCATCTGTGTGATAGTCTCAGGAATCACAGTGGTATTCTTTGCAACATACAGGGACAGATCTGCAATATCTGCTGCCTGATCACCGATACGTTCCATATCAGAAACCATCTTCAATGCTGCAGATATCTCTCTTAAATCTCTTGCAACCGGGTGCTGATGAAGCAGAAGACTCAGGCACAGATTCTCAATCTCTCTTTCTTTGGCATCAATATCTCTGTCCGTCTCAAAAACCTGGCGGGCAATCTCTTCATTCTGCACCTTCTGGATTGCTTTTGCAGAGAATGAAATTGCTTTCTCACAATAGCTTCCCAGTGTGATAAGCTGAACGTGCAGTTCCTCCAGCTGTCTTTCGAAATACTTTGACATAATCAACCAAACCTTCCTGTAATGTAATCCTCTGTACGCTTGTCAGAAGGCATAGAGAACAGTTTATCAGTATCATCAAATTCAACTACTTCTCCCAGAAGGAAGAAAGCTGTTTTATCAGAAATACGTGTAGCCTGCTGCATATTATGAGTTACCATAACAATGGTATAATCCTTCTTTAACTCCATCGCCAGCTCCTCGATCTTGGAAGTTGAGATAGGGTCAAGTGCGGATGTAGGCTCATCCATCAGAAGTACCTCCGGCTGAACTGCCAGTGCTCTGGCAATGCAAAGCCTCTGCTGCTGACCACCGGACATACCCAGTGCGCTTTTCTTTAATCTGTCTTTTACTTCATCCCAGATTGCCGCATCGCGGAGAGATTTTTCTACAATATCATCCAGCTTAGACTTGGAACGGATTCCATGGGTTCTCGGTCCATATGCAATGTTATCATAAATGCTCATAGGGAAAGGATTAGGCTTCTGGAATACCATTCCCACTCTTTTTCTCAGAAGATTCACATCCATATCTCCGTAAATGTCTTCACCGTCAAGCTGTACCTTACCGGTGATTACACATCCCTCAACCAAATCATTCATACGGTTTAAAGACTTCAGAAGTGTAGATTTACCGCAGCCACTCGGTCCGATAAAAGCTGTGATTTCTTTCTCCGGAATTGCCATGTTTATATTCTTCAGCGCATGGAACTTTCCGTAATGTAAGTTCATATTTTCAACTGTTATTTTTTCATTCCCACTCATTTTTCTTATCCTTTCGCAATTCGTTTGGCAACTGCTCCGGACAGGAAATTGATTACAAGAACAAATGCCAGAATAACAACTGCTGTCGCAGATGCCTGATTCATATGAAGACCTTCCCCTGACAGCACATACATATGAAGTGCCAGAGTACGTCCGGAACCCATCAGGTTCTTCGGTACCTCTGCAACTGTACCTGCTGTATAGATCAGGGCTGCTGTCTCACCGATCACACGTCCGATGGCCAGGATCACACCTGCCAGAATACCAGGTACTGCTGATGGCAGAACAATGGTGAAAATGGTACGAAGTTTACCTGCTCCAAGTCCGAAGCTGGCTTCACGATAAGAATCAGGGACAGACTTCAGGGCTTCTTCCGCAGTACGCATGATCAAAGGAAGAATCATGATCACCAGTGTGAAAGCACCGGACAGAAGGGAAAGTCCCCAATGCAGTGCTGTTACGAAAAACAGCATACCGAAAAGACCATATACAATAGAAGGAATTCCTGAAAGTGTTTCTGCTGTAATACGTATCACATTTACAAGCTTACTTCCTTTTTTCGCATATTCTACCAGATAGATGGCTGCAAAGATTCCCAGCGGTGCTGCGATTACAAGTGAAACAACCGTCAGGATGAATGTGTTGATCAGAGAAGGAAGTAAGGAAAGATTCTCTGAATTATAAGTTAAACTGAACAAGTCTGTTGACAGATACGGTACGCCCTTGACCAGAATATATCCGATCAGAAAGAACAGTAATGCAAATGTCAGGACTGCACCTAAAAGGGTAAGCAATGCAAGAACACCTGATCCCGGATGCTTAATATATGCCTTCATCTGATCTGAGAAAGAAGACTCATTCTGCTTTTTTTCTTTGGACAAATCAATTGCCGCTGCTGTATCAATTTGCATGTTCTGCCCTCCTGTTCAGTAAAGAAAGACTCAGGTTAATGATAAGGATAAAGATAAATAACACAACTGCTGTTGCGATCAGAGCTTCTCTGTGAAGACCTGTTGCATAACCCATCTCAGTGACGATATTTGCAGTCATTGTACGGACACCTTTCAGGATTCCCTGTGGCATTCTCGGCTGGTTACCTGCAACCATTACAACTGCCATTGTCTCACCGATCGCACGACCGATTCCAAGCACTACAGCTGCCAGAATACCTGACTTTGCTGCCGGAAGCATGACAAAAAAGATGCTTCTCTCCTTGGTTGCTCCCAGTGCCAGTGAACCTTCGTAATAACTCTCAGGTACGCTGCGGATCGCAGATTCCGTAACTCCGATGATAGTCGGCAGGATCATCATTCCAAGCAGAACACAGGCTGCCAGCATACTGGTTCCTGTTCCGCCGAAAATCTGTCTGATCAGAGGAACAATGAGAATCAGTCCAAAGAAACCATATACAATAGAAGGTACACCTGCCATCAGTTCAATTCCTGATTTCAATGGTCTGTAAATTTTCTTCGGGCAGTAACGTGCCATAAAAACAGAAGTAAAGAGTGCAATCGGCACACCCAGGAGAATGGCACCTGCAGTTACATAAATACTTGCTACGATCATTGGAAGGATTCCAAAAATATCATTTGACGGCTTCCACTTCGTTCCCAGCAGGAACTTCAGCGGGCCGATTTTCCCGATAGCCGGGACACCATTTGCAAACAGAAATGCACAGATCAGAAATACTGCCAGCACTGAAGTACAGGCTGCGATCAGAAATACACATTTCATTGCTTTTTCTTTAAAGTGGTTCATTCATTACACCTTTCTTTCCCTGTATCAAAAATCATAACCTGTCACTTCTACAGTAATTCTTAAAATATGATTTTCGACATACAAACAGCCCGCCTGCTGTATTATTTCATTCACAGGCGAACTGCTCTGAAACTAAATCTGTTACATTATTTAGCAAGATCTTCCCATGTAGTAGTCTCGCCTGTGTATACAGCCTTTACCTGATCGCTTGTAAGTTCATCAACATCATTGTCTTTGTTTACGATAACTGCGATACCATCTCTTGCGATAACTGTAGCTGTAAGACCAAGGTCTTTCTCTTCATCTTTCAGGTCACGGGATGCCATACCGATATCTGCTGTTCCTTCTGCTGCCATGTTTACACCTGTTGTGGAATCACTCTGCTGAACTTCTACAGTTACGTCTTTGTTTACTGCTTCATAGCCTTCTGCAAGTTTCTCCATAACCGGTGTTACTGAAGAAGAACCTGCAACTACTACTTTACCGGAAACTCCGTCTGCTGCTTCATAAGCCTTAGCATCTGCTGCTTCTTTGATATATCCGTTGTCCTCTACGATTTTCTGTCCGTCAGAGCTCATAATGTAGTTTACGAAATCCTTTGCTGCATCGCTTTCTTTATCAGATGTAAGGATGTTGAATGGACGTGCGATCTTGTAAGAATCATTGGAAACATTATCTACAGTAGCTTCTACGCCATCAATCTTAACTGCCTTGACTGTATCATCCAGAGAACCAAGTGAGATATAACCGATTGCATTTTCATCACCTGCAACAGTTGTCATCATAACAGATGTGCTGTTTGTTACACTTGCTTCATCTGTAGTCATATCTACTTTCTCACCGTCTTTTTCTTCTTCAATTCCAAACAGTTCTACGAATGCTCCACGTGTACCGGAACCATCCTCACGGGATACAACTGTGATATCTCCGCTTGCTGCACTTACGATTGTTGTGAAAGCTGTTGCTCCGATAACTGCTGCTGTAAGGATTGTTGCGATTCTTTTCTTCATGATAATTTTCTCCTCTTCCTATGAGCCATGTTTTTAATATAAAGTGAAAGGCTCATTTCCTTTTTAATATTTTTATGTTTTATAACTTGTTACCTCATTTACAAGTGCTATTATAGAAATCCAAAGTTAAATGTAAAACCACGCTAAAGTAAAATCTTTGTAAATTGAAAATTTTTGTGAAGGTTGTAAAAACAGGCGTCAGGTGCTATCATAAACTATATCTTCAAGTCCCCACCCACTGCTTATTGCTCTTCGCAAGTCAAGCAGGGGACTTACTTGATTCGATTAAAATTTATACACAGGAGGATTTTATATATGGAAAATTTAAGATGTGAAAAAGCAGTAGAAAAGAAACATAACGGCTATAACTGTGCACAGGCTGTGGCCTGTTCTTTCTGTAAAGAGGCATCTATGGATGAGGAGACACTCAAAAAGATCACACAGGGATTCGGTGCAGGTCTTGGCACTATGGCCGGTACATGCGGAGCAATCTCCGGTGCTGCAGTTGTAGCTGGACTTATTAACCAGGACAAAGCCGGAACCTCTCAGACTGTCCGCTCTGTCATGAATCAGTTTAAACAGCAGAATGGAACTGTAATATGTAAAGACTTAAAGGGTGTGGAAACCGGAAAGGTAATCCGCTCCTGTGATGACTGTGTCAGAGATGCGGTGAAATTCCTGGAAGACGCATTAAAATCAGAAAATTGATTTCAGGCAGATATTCGCAATGCATAAATACCAACGCAAAAGGAGCTATGCACGTATAATGTGCATAGCCTCTTTTATGATTAGCTTGATTAATGCTCCCAGTTCCCAATTAATTTTATATCTGTAATTTACTTTCACTACTTGTTCACAGTCATCTGCTGTTCCTGAACTTTTTTTATTTCTTCCAGAGGCAAGTTCAACATCTTCGAAACTTCTTCTGGAGTTTTTCCACTCATGAGAGCCCCCAGAATCATTCCCTCATGACGGCCTTGCTGTATTCCTTGTTGCATTCCTTGCTGTATTCCTCTTTCATAAATCATATCTCCAAATCCTGTCATTTTGCTCGCCTCCTCCTGAAATGGTTCTGACCATTCTATATGTGAATATCTTTGTATTCTCTTTATATCACCAGTAAAAAGCCCTTTCAGATAATCAAATATTCCTTTTTCTTCTGTTTCTTTTCCCAGTCGGATTATAATTACTGTTAAGAGATCATAATCCTCCTCAGGTTCATCTGCTACCCCTATAATATCCTTCTTCGAAAAAGAGTATTCCGTCAATGTATTCTGCAGTTTCTTTGGCACATCCTCTGCACAGATCCATATGGAATAACATTTTTCCAACTTTGAATAATCTGTAGTCTGCGTAATAGTACTTAACTGAGATGAAAGGTCTCTGGCCACATAATATACTGCACGTTTTAATATAGGGTATGACGGATTACTTGGACGGTAGCTTTTCTGCGCTTCCATATCAATATGTAAATTCACTCTTATTTTCTCTGTAGATAACTTTGGATTTATTATTTTAAACCGAATATCAAACCTCACCAGTTTCTCCACAAGAGATGAGAGTTCACTGTCTTCTTTTGTTAATCTCAGATCCTTTTCTACATTTGGTATATCACTTACGAAATCATCTTTTGTAATAGAAGAAATGTCTAAGCACTGTAGAATTTCTTCCTGTGAGCACGTTTTAAACTCCGGCACTGTCATCTGCAAAATGGGAATGATAATCTCCTTATTGCTCATAAGTTGTTTCATTCCTGCATCATACTCCGCGCCAGTCACTCCGGACGTATATACGTCCATCTTCGTCTCATCACGCATGATTTCTCCTCTCCGGGGAACTGGAACTGTTTTTTCTTTTGTATATGGATATATTAACATGAAAACCTGAACCTTACAATTCTTCCATAACATTCTCTTGCAAAATCGCCCTTTCCAATTTATGATATATCTATCTGGAACAATAATGGAGGAAGTAATTACCTGTAAATAGTTACGATAAATCTATACGAGGAGAATGTCTATGAAAGTTTTAGTTTACCGCAAATGCAGTACCTGCATGAAAGCCCTGAAATGGCTGGACGAACACAATATCAATTATGAAGAACGGGCTATTAAAGAAGAAAATCCTACTTACGAAGAACTGAAGAAATGGTACGCAAAAAGTGGTCTTCCACTGAAGAAATTCTTTAATACAGGCGGAATGATCTATAAGGAAATGGGATTAAAAGATAAGTTAAAAGATATGTCTGAAGATGAGCAGCTGAAACTCCTTGCTACAGATGGAATGCTGGTGAAACGGCCTCTGGTAATCGGAGATGACTTTGTACTTACCGGATTCAGGGAGAAAGAATGGAGCGAGGCTATGCACATGTGATGTGCGCATAACCTCTTTTTTATAGCTTTCTTATCAATCTTTGCCACATAAAACAGAACAATCAAAAACTCCAGATATGACTGGGAACTTCTGGTTGCCGAAGGTGCTATTCATGCTGTCCGGCTGAAACAGAAATCCAAAACGAAACGAAAAAAATTGCCCAAGGAAATGATGGTGGCATTTGAATAACGAAGGAGTGAGATACATGGAACAATTATTGATTATTGAAGATGATATAGGGTTGAATCAGGGTTTAAGTAAAGCATTGAAAGCAGATGACCGTCAGATTATATCCTGCCATGATCTAAAAGCGGCAAGAGAGCAATTGCTTTGCGGTAGTGTATCCCTAATCCTGTTGGATATCAATCTGCCAGATGGCAGTGGGCTTGAGCTGCTCCGGGAAGTCAAGGAAAACATGCCCGGAGTTCCTGTTATTCTGCTGACTGCCAATGACACCGATCTGGACATCGTAGACGGACTGGAGAGGGGCGCTGATGATTACATTACCAAGCCCTTTTCTCTTTCGGTTTTGCGGGCAAGGGTGAATACCCAACTGCGAAAGCAAGCGTCAAACCATAAAAATGTATCGATCCATATTGATCTATTTCACTTTGACTTTGAGGCTATGACCTTTTATGTGGGAGATTCAAAAGTGGAATTGAGTAAAACAGAACAAAAATTACTGCGTCTGCTTGTTGAAAATCGTGGTCGAACCATGACCCGTGGAGACCTTGTCGACCGGATCTGGACAGATGGCGCAGAATATGTGGATGAAAATGCTTTGTCCGTTACAATCAAGCGTCTGAGGGATAAGCTTGGTGCACAAAAGTACATTAAAACCGTCTATGGAATCGGTTATAGCTGGGTGATAAAAGATGAATAAAACCGGCATTGTGATCATACTGCTGTGTTTTCTGGCGGCGGCAGCTGTTGTATTATGGGAGCGGAGAAAGGCCAGAAAAACGATGGAAGAAATCGAAAGGATGCTGGACGCTGCCATGACCGGTTCCTTTTCTGAAACCAATTTTGATGAAAGCCAGCTGTCTGCATTGGAAACGAAGTTTGCGCACTATCTTTCCGCCGCAGAAGCATCTTATCGAAATGTAGCGCAGGAAAAAGACAAAATCAAAACCTTGATTGCGGACATCTCCCACCAGACAAAAACGCCGATTGCAAACCTGCTGTTATACAGCGAGCTTTTGATGGAGGAAACTCTGCCTGCATCAACGAAGGCAAATGTGGAGGCATTGTACAAACAATCGGAAAAGCTGCGATTTTTGATCGATTCTCTCGTAAAGCTTTCCAGACTGGAAAATGGGATCATTTCACTCTCCCCTCAGCAAGCAGCGCTGCAGCCGCTGCTTGAAAGCGTAGTAGAACAATATGCCGCCAAGGCTTCTGAAAAAGGATTGTCTTTGCAACTGCAAGATACCAATGCTTTTGCTGTATTCGACTTCAAATGGACAGCGGAAGCGCTGGCTAATATCGTAGACAATGCCATCAAATATACAGAGCATGGCACAATCAGGATTTCTGCTGTAAGCTATGAACTGTTTGAAAGGATCGATATATCGGATACTGGCACAGGCATTTCGGAAAGTGAGCAAGCGAAGATATTTGCTCGCTTTTACCGCTCAAATAGTGTGCAGAAACAAGAAGGGGTCGGCATTGGCTTATACCTTGCCCGACAGATCATATCCGGAGAGGGCGGTTATATCAAGGTTGCTTCCGTTCCGGGAAAAGGAAGTACGTTTTCCATATTTCTGCCGAAATAACAACAATTCTATCAAAACTGTTAGATTTCATTTTCCGCCGGAAAGAATGTGGAAAGATTCCTATGCGATAATCTGTATGTATCAAAGGACCATTTCCTTTCATACATACAGATTTTTTCATGGAGGTACTCATTTATGGAAGTTTTACAGGCAAAAAACCTGAGAAAGATTTATGGCTCCGGCAATAACGCAGTTCATGCGTTGGATGGAGTTGATTTAAGTGTAAAGAAGGGCGAATTTGTTGCAATTGTCGGCACATCCGGCTCCGGCAAATCCACGCTGCTGCACATGCTGGGCGGGCTGGATCGCCCTACAAGTGGCACGGTCATGGTGGACGGACAGGATATTTTCTCCCTGAGGGAGGAAGCGCTGACCATCTTCCGCCGCAGGAAAATCGGCTTTGTGTTCCAAGCATATAATCTTGTTCCGGTGCTGAATGTGTATGAAAATATTGTTCTACCCATTGAGCTGGACGGTGGCAAGGTCAATAAGGATTTCGTACAGCAGATTGTACAGACACTTGGGCTGGATGATCGTCTGGATGCGCTGCCCAATCAGCTCTCAGGCGGTCAACAGCAGCGAGTAGCCATTGCCCGTGCGCTGGCGGCAGCACCCGCTATCATTCTGGCAGATGAACCCACCGGCAATCTGGATTCCAAAACCAGCCAGGATGTATTGAGCCTTTTGAAAGTCACCAGTCAAAAGTTCGCCCAGACAATCGTAATGATCACTCACAACGAAGAAATTGCGCAGATGGCAGACCGCATTATCCGTATCGAAGATGGTCGGATCGTCTCCCAGAACTAACGGGAGGTGGCTACGATGAATGTCAAAAACAGAAAATGTATTCGAAAGCTCAGCTTAAAATCTCTTTATGCGAACCGTCGCCGCAATCTGATCGCTATTTTTGCCATTGCGCTGACCACGCTGCTATTTACCTCCATGTTCACCATTGTCTTGTCGTTGAACGCCAGCTATGAAACCTACCAGTTTCGGCAGGTAGGCGGCTATGCGCATGGCACCTTTAAGGATGTTTCCCCCGAGCAGGCGGAACGCATCGCTGCCCACCCAAAGGTAAAGGCTACGGGGGCACGGAAGGTAATCGGTATCACTGCGGAGGGGGTCTTTGCCAAAATACCGGCAGAGATCAGCTACATGGATGCCAACTGCACTAAATGGAGCTATGCCACCCCTACTACCGGACGGATGCCCGAAAGCGGCAAAGAGGTAGCCATGGATACGGCAGCGTTGCAGCTGCTTGGCGTAACGCCGGAGCTGGGCGCCGAGGTCACGGTTTCCTATTCCATTACGGACAAGGATCAAACCGCCTTTACTGTAACAGATACCTTTACGCTGGTGGGCTATTGGGACTATGATGAACTAATGCCTGTTCATTACATCAACATCAGCCGTGATTACGCAGATGACATCGAAGCGCAGGCAGTGAAAACAGGTTTACAGCCTTTCCGCACCGATTTGAATGTCATGCTGACCTCCGGCACAAACATTCAAGGGCAGATGGAGCAGGTGGATACCGATCTTGGCTACACATGGGACAGCTATACTGATCCCAACAGCGTCCGGATCGGCGTCAACTGGGGATATACCTCATCCCAGCTGGAATCGCAGCTCGATCCAGAGCTGATGATCGCCATAGCAGCTTTTTTGCTGCTGGTGATTTTCACGGGGTATCTTATCATCTATAACATTTTTCAGATCTCTGTTGCGGGGGATATCCGGTTTTACGGACTTCTGAAAACCATTGGCACAACGCCCCGGCAGCTCAAACGCATCATTCGCCAGCAGGCACTTCTGCTTTGTCTGATCGGCATTCCGGCGGGGCTGCTGCTGGGCTACGGCATCGGCGCTGTTTTGATGCCTGTTGTCTTGCACTCCATCCAGTTGAATACAGGCATCACCACCATCAGCACTTCGCCTGTGATCTTCCTTGGTTCTATGCTGTTCGCCTTGTTGACGGTGCTTTTGTCCTGTTCCAAGCCCGGAAAAATGGCAGCCAAGGTCTCTCCGGTGGAGGCTACCAAATATACGGATGTGATGCAGACCAAGAAAAAACGGCGCAGCATCCGAGGAGCAAAGCTCCATCAGATGGCCTTTGCCAATCTGGGACGAAACAAGAAAAAGACGGTACTGGTGGTGTTGTCTCTGGCACTGTCGGTGACACTGTTCAATGCGCTGTGTGCCTTTGTGGGCGGCTTCAGCATGGAGAAGTATGTATCCGCCATGACCTGCGCCGATTTTATCGTCAGCACTCCCGACTATTTTCGTTATAACCCAGCAGATGAATTCATCACGCCGGAACAGATCGGAGAGATCGCAGCAAACACAAAGGCCAGTCTTTCCGGCACGGGATATGCTGTGCGAAAACCCGCATATCTGTGGATGACGGAGGATGCTCTGCGGCAGGACTATGCAAGGTACGAAAGCGCCGAGCAGTTGGACACCCATATGAGCCGCATGGAGCACCGGGGCAATATGGTGATGGGAGATACCAGAATCGAGGCTCTGGATAACAGTCTGTTTGACAAGCTGCAAGTGCTCGACGGAGATATTTCTCCTATGCTGGAGCCGGACAATAACGCCATTGCCATTGCGGTTTCCTTAGATGACTACGGTAATCTGCTCAATCCTGAATACTACCCCAAGGTGGGAGACACGATCACGGCTACCTATGCGGATGATGTGAAATATATCGACAGCCGCACCGGAGAACTCCGCACCGAAGATACACCGGAGGAGTACCGTCAGAAAAAACTGTATGGAGCCAGAGATGTAGAGTACACGGTCTGCGCCTTGGTAGAACTTCCGAATTCCATGAGTTATCGTTATAGCGGCGTTGGCTATGATGCAGTTTTGTCTGTGGACACCGCACAGAGGGACAGCGGTGGTGCAGCCATTCCGATGCTCTACCTGTTCGACACAGCGGACGAAGCGGACGAGGCCGAAGCAGAGCAATATCTATCAGAAGCTCACTGCCGGTGAGTTTTCGCCCTTGATGTATGAAAGCAAGGCCACGGCTCGCTCTGAATTTGCTCAGTTCCGGCAGATGTTCCTTCTGATAGGTGGTATCCTCTGTGCTATCATCGGGCTGGTGGGACTCTTAAATTTCTTCAACGCCATGATGACCGGTATTCTTTCCCGCCGCCGTGAATTTGCTGTGCTTCAGGCTGTAGGAATGACGACCCGGCAGCTCAAAACCATGCTGATCTACGAGGGGTTGTTTTACACAATGTCTTCCGTATCGGCGGCCTTTGTGCTTTCACTGGCGTTGGGACCTCTTGCGGGGAAAATGCTGGGCAGTATGTTCTGGTTCTTTGAGTATCGGTTCACCGTTCTGCCTGTCCTGCTGACAATTCCGGTATTTCTTCTGCTTGGGTGGCTGATTCCTTGCATGATGTATGATAACGCAGCGAAATGCAGCATTGTAGATCAGTTAAGGGATGCTCAATAATTGTTAAGCCAAAATTAGCCCTCTGTCAATGAAAAGGCTGAGGGCTGGAATTCAAATAATAATCAAAGTGACCATTACACTGGCCAGCGGCAAGAAACAGGTCATTTCCGTTACTGTGCAAAAAACAACAGTAAGAACAACAAAGATCACCGGACTGAAATCAAGCGTGACTGTTGCAAAGAATAAAAAAACTTACGCTGAAACCGGTCATCAGCCCGATCACTTCCCAGGAGAAAGTTACCTACAGTTCTTCAAATAAGAAGATCGCAACGGTAAGTTCCGGTGGTGTGATCACCGGAAAGAAAAAGGGAACAGCCTATATCACAGTGAAATCTGGAAAGATCCGCAAAAAAGTAAAACTTAAATGAAAAACTAAATTCCAGTTGTAGACTATCGTTGTAATTCTGCAGGATTAAATTCGGCTTTGCACCTTAACAAATTCATATATTTGCGTTATAATGAGCCTATAAGCCTCCAGTTTTGATGTTTTTTCACATTCTAAACGGGCATCTGAAAATAGTATGCGAGACTAAATTCCACATGCCTTGTGTGTAAGACTAAATTCTGGTGCAGTGAAATCTGCCTGTGCTTAAACTATTTTATTTCAACAGATTTGGACTAAACATTACGTCATCAGGTGCGACTGCCGTTAACCCTAATGCTTTGTGAAGTTTTTGGTCCAAGAGTAAAAGAGATAGTTCATATGGACTGTGTCCATTGAGACTGTCTCTTTTTTCGCTGTTTATGTGATTCATCATAAGCATGATTTTTTCATCATCTAAGTCAGCGAATGAGCTGCCTTTGGGACGGATGTAACGTATATACTCATGATTCTTTTCACAGGCTCTTTTTTGCCAGAAACAGTAAGGATCACAGTAATAAATAGTTGTACTTTTACTTCCGTCACAGAATTCCTCCATCTCTTTTCGGGCTGAGAATTCAGAACCTCCATCTGTGAGGATTACCGGAAAAAGCTTTTTGAATGCCTCTTGTCCCAAAACTGTTTCCAGCCATACAAAGACCTCCAAGACACATTCCTGATCCTGATATTCCAAAAGAAACATGAGCATAAGATTGCAGTTGCGGAACGTAAAGATTAAGATGGCTTTGCTTTCGCCTTTCTTACCTTCCACGCAGTCCATTTCCACAACATTGATATCTGGATGTTCCTTTATATAATTCTGAAAATCTTCGTAGTTATGACCTTGACGGTAAAAACAGTCTTTCGCACTGGCCTGAGTAGGTTTCCTGCGTTTCTTATAACGTACAGTTCTTCTTAAATCACTGTTTCGTACTTCAAAGACACAATTACTGATGTACGAGTAGAGTGTTCTTCTGGAACAGCCTAATTCCTCAGCATGGGTAGCATAGATATGACCTATAGACTGGTGTTTTTCCTTAATCAAAGGAACCAGTAGGTCATTCATGGCCTGAATACTTTCAGGAGTTTGGTTGATGCCAACTCTGCAATCAACTAATACGCTTCGATATTCATCATGTGCATATTTTGATGAATAAAATTTTCTTGGCATAAGACAATTCGTTTTTTTTACACAACCATTGCAGACATACGGTGGTTTCTTAAGTTTTTCGCATTCAGCAGTTTCATAACCCGGGCATATATTGATACATCGCATATCAGGTTTTCTACAGAGTTTACAAACAATACCACACTGTTCATCACAAAGGCAAACTATTTTACAAGTTTTGCGATGAATACATGGTGGGTTTGTATATCCTGCATCGGGACGTTCTTTTGTATGTGCATGAAGTCTTACTTCTTTTGATATAGTAGAGGAATCTTTTCCGATAGTTCTTCCAATTTCAGCGAAAC
>NZ_JBWJVQ010000261.1:0-16381 GCF_056339875.1 Blautia sp. ZXY-1-C6 | reverse complement strand
GGTAAGAAAGTATTCAGCGACTGGTCAAACGCATACCCATTCGTTGTATCCGCAATCACACCGGATGCTCCAGTTATCACAAACGTTAAAGTAAGCGGATCTACTATCAAAGTAACATACAAAGCAGCTGCAAATGCAACTGGTTACGATGTAGTACTGGGAACTGGCTCCAAGAAAGAAAACGGTGAGACACGTCCATACCAGTATGGCAATCACAAGAAACTGAACCTCAAAGAAGGTACAGTAACAGCAACATTCAAGAACGTACCAAAGGGAACATGGGTAGTTGGAATGCATGCATTCAACAGAACATCCGAAGACGGAAAGAAAGTCTTCAGCCCATGGTCAAACCTGAAAAAGGCTACTGTTAAATAATCCATTTGGGTAATTAATACAGATTCCTAAAAAGAAGGCCCGGTCATTGCGACCGGAGTCTTTCTTTTTAGGAACTTTTTTCCACACTCCCAGACAATTACATGATATAATCAACATACAGAAAACCATTACTCAAAACATCTCTATATGAAAGGAAGTCACGTATGAAGAAAAGAAAATCATGTTTTATCTGGCTCTTGTGCATTCTTCTCCTGGTCACAGCCTTACCTTCTGTAAATTTTACAGATGTCCAGGCAGCATCTGTCAGCAGTACTTTCACCGGATGGAAAACCTTCGGTGGAAAAAAATACTATTATAAGAATGGCAAAAAGCTGACAGACCTGCACAAAATCGGCAAGTATTATTACTGTTTTGCAGCAGACGGTACCATGCTTACAGGATGGCACCGTATTCATAATCGTTTCAGATATTTTGGCAAACAGACTGGAAGAATGCGTATCAATCAGACTGTAAATAGACGAAAGATCAACAGTAAAGGTGTCTGGACTCCTGTTATTGTACTGGATCCGGGGCATTCTGCTGTTGTTGCCGGTGGCTATGAACCTCTTGGGCCTGATTCCAGCCAGCTGAAAGAGAAAGATACGTCCGGAACCCAGGGTGTTGCTACAGGTGTGGAGGAATATAAGCTCAACCTGAGCATTGGTCTTCAGCTAAGAACCCTTCTTCAGAAAAGAGGTTTTAAGGTAATAATGACCCGAACCAACAGTAAAGTAGCTCTCAGCTGTATTGACCGCGCAAAAGTGGCAAATAAGGCAAACGCGGATGCGTATATCCGTATCCATGCCAATGGAAGTGATAATTCCTCTATCAGTGGAGCACTGACTATCTGTACAACCAGAAACAGTCCTTATATTTCATCTATGTACAGAAAAAACAAAGCTCTTTCTGAGGCTGTGCTCAATGCATATGTGTCAGCTACAGGATGCAGAAAAGAATACGTCTGGGAAACAGACTCTATGACCGGAAATAACTGGAGCAAAGTTCCGACAACGATTATCGAGATGGGATATATGAGTAATCCTTCCGAAGACCGCCGTATGCAACAGAGTTCTTATCAGAAAAAAATGGTACGGGGAATTGCAAATGGAATTGAGAATTACCTGATCAAATAGCCTTGCTTTTGTGTCGCAGACAGTTTATACTGGACTGAATGGGTATAAAAAATAATTTGGAGGATTTTTCAAATGAAAATTGCAGTAACATATGATAATGGAGAGATTTTTCAGCATTTTGGAAAAACAGAGTCTTTTAAAGTTTATGAAGTGGAAGACAACAAAGTAGTTTCCAGTGAAGTGATCGGTTCTAACGGTACAGGACATGGTGCACTTGCAGGTCTGCTTGCTGAGCAGGGTGTAAATGTTCTGATCTGCGGTGGCATCGGCGGTGGTGCTCAGACAGCTCTCACAGAGGCAGGAATCGAATTATGCGCCGGAGCCCAGGGAAATACTGATCAGGCAGTTGAAAGCTATTTAAAAGGTGAATTAGTGTCTTCCGGAGCTAACTGCGACCATCACCATCATGAAGAAGGTCATTCCTGTGGCAGCCATGAGGAGGGACACTCCTGTGGAGACAGCTGCGGTGGCGGATGCGGTGGATGTGGCGGATCACAGCCACAGCTTACAGGACGCAATGTAGGAAAAACCTGCCGCACACATTACAGAGGAACTTTCAATGACGGAACACAGTTTGATTCTTCTTACGACCGTGGCGAACCGCTGGAATTCATCTGCGGTGCAGGCCAGATGATCAGAGGATTTGATGCTGCTGTAGCTGATATGGAAGTTGGTCAGATCATTGATGTTCACCTTATGCCTGAAGAAGCATACGGTATGGCAGATCCAAACGCTATCTTCACTATGGAAATCGCCCAGCTCCCAGGTTCCGAAGACCTGACAGTTGGCCAGCAGGTATACCTGTCAAACCAGTTCGGTCAGCCATTCCCTGTTAAAGTGACAGCTAAGGATGAGAAAAACATTACATTTGATGCAAACCACGAAATGGCTGGAAAAGAACTTAACTTCAAGATTGAATTAGTAGAAGTGAAATAAGACAAATACTCAGGGCAGCCTCCCGGCAAAAATTTTGCCGATGAGACTGCCCTGTTTTATACTTTATTTACCAAAGTGATAGTGCTTTTTGTAGTTTTATAATTTACGAGTAAAGATTTACTGTTTTTGTGGGCTTACTGTATATTCGCTTGCCGTTTACTGTCTTAAAAGCTTTTACATAATAGTTATAAACCCAGTACATGCCTGTCTGGGAATCATAAGCCTTTGTGTCTTTCCAGGTTGAGACAGAGGACTTCACTGTTTTGGCAGCGGAACCATTGCGGTAAATTACATATCCGGAAGCACCGGCTACTTTTGTCCAGGAAACCTCTGTACCACCGTTACTCATTTTACATGAAACCTTAGATGGAGCCGGGACAGCAGCTTTTCTTGATTTCACCGCTGAAAATTTAGAATATTTGTTTTTTCCACTTGCGTTGGTTCCATAAGCACGGACTTTAAATGAATAGGTTACTCCCGGTACTACAGCTGCATCAAAACTGAGGGATCCTGTTTTCAGAGTTTTTATCCGCTTATAAGAAGACCGGGAATCTGTCTTGCAGTAAATCTGGTATCCTTTGGCACCCGGAATCTTTTTCCAGGTTAAATGTATTTGATCCGCAGCTTTCTGGGAAAGTTTCAGCACAGGTTTTGTCAGTGGTGAGTTGTTCTCAGATACCTTTACCGTCACCTGACACTGGGCCTGAAAATCTCCGGCAGAAGCAGTGATTACTGCCTGACCATAACCGTTCCCCTGAATGGTTCCATCCTCTGAGACAGACGCAACCCCAGGATTACTGCTTGTCCAGACCACATCTTTTACATCATCAGAGTTGGATGGTGTAAAGGAAGGCGTGAGTTTTTGTGTATTGCCTTCGTCAATTGTCAGATTTGTCTGGTTTAGAGCAATTCCATTAAGTGGAGTTGTCACTACGGGGATTTCATACAGGTATGTGCGGGAACTGTCATAGTTGCCGTTATCATAATTTCCAGATACCCATACAATATTACGTCCCCATAAGATCGGCTGTGAATCCGTCTGGATCGTTACATTCTTGTATAACTTGGATAATTTTACGTTTCCGGACATATCCATAAGGAGATAATGCAGAACGCTCTGGTTGGAGGTTTCCTCTGAGAAAAGGACTGCGTACTGATTATTTCCTACAGGGATGAGCTTTGGTTCTGTCAGAGTTATTTCTGCTCCTGATGGTGAATACTGAGTGAGCCAGATAAATCTGGAAGTCATACTGTTCTTATCTGTAATTATCATAAAGATATTTTTGTTAAGATTTTCATATCCGGTCTGTCCATTCACAGCCAAACCATGGGGAACAGACTTGCCTACTGTGATCAGATTATTTCCTGCCAGAGAAAATCCGGTTACCTCGCATCCGGTATAATTATCACCTGTAGCTCCCATAAAAGGAAAGATATTTACCGCACGATCCTGAGCGATATATCCGCCGGAATATGCGGAGAAGGAGGACAGGATCAGACCTCTGTAATAAGCATCCCCATGATCCAGAAAATACACATGAGAGCCGTCATTTACAACAAACTGATTAAAGGAATGGCTACAATAAGGCATATCTGAATTAATAAGCGTCATATCCTGCGTGTTAATGACAAAAGTGATATTACTCTGATGATGTATCCCTTCCATCCCATACATTTCCCGTCCTGTGTGTACGATCAGGGTAGAACCGATCTGGGTCATGCGCAGGGAAGCAGCATCAAAAGGAATGTAGATTCCTTCAAACATATTTGTGTATCCGCCGCCAATGTCCGTTGCACCAAGCAGTTTCCAGGCACGGCTATATTTGAGAATCCGGACAGCCGTTATGCTGTTGTCTTCGTTCAGATTTTTCTGTCCTGCTGCAATATAAAAATTCCCATCGGGTGCAGCATAGAATCCTCCCCACAATGGAAGCGGAAGCTTTACTGTTGTTACATTGGTAACATTAAGATCGGAATTGCAGACAGCATCATATAAAGTCTGATCTTTCCAGGCAACAATATGAAGATTTCCTGCCTCATCTGTATAATAAGAAGTATATTCAGGACTTGCCCAGTTCCAGCTGTAAGATCCGCTGTTGATGCCCATACCCTGAAGCTGGGAAAGAGCCTTTCTCCGGCCAAAGGAAGACTTTGAGGAATATGTGGAAGTACCAGCTGTTATTCCCTGCCCTGCATTTGCAACCAACGTGTCCCCCTCCTGAACAGAAGGCATTTCCTTTTCATCCGAAAAGAAATCATCATCTGTCTGTTCCGAAGTAAACTCATCTTCAGTGTCATTGAACTCTCCATTGTTATCAAGCTCCTCAGGAACAGAAATTACATCTTCGTTTGCCGCATTATCCGGGTCAGTAAAAATATCTGTACCATATGCAGGAGCAACATTCATTAGAGCCATAGAAGAAGCCAGTAATAAAGCTAACAATTTCTTTTTCATCTTTCAAATCCTCCTTGGAAATAATGGTGGTTTTGCGTTGGAGTTGCATTGTACCAAATCAGTGGTCTGGTACATCGAAAGAATTATTCTTATATAATCAATATAGCACACAACTTCTGCAACGTCTATGACAGATTATGTTGATTTAATGCGTGAAATTGCCAGCCAGAAACTGCTCAGCGGATATAAAGAAAGATTAGTGTTTTATCTCGGGGACCCTACTCATCCTGCTATTATCCAATCCTGTTACTGGATAATCATGCAGCCTAAGGGGGGATTTTCTCCCCTACCCAGTTACATATATCAGTTCATTATAAAATGCTTAAATTTTTGTCTTGACAACTGAACCACTATAGCTGTCAACTATATAAAAAAATACTGGTAAACAAAAAAACATCAGCAGGAGTTTTTGATCCATCTGGTCAGGGGCTCTTTATTTATATTGGGATAAAATATAATATACTACTATATCTAATATACTTGTTTTACCACTTCCATTTTTGTCGGTAAAAATCAAACGCTTTGTGTCGAAATCTTTATACTGACATAGATGTTAGAACAATGTTATAATAAAATCAGCTGAAAAGTAAATTTAAGGAGGGTATAAAGTGAAAAGTCATGTTAATATTATGGACTCTGATACAGCATATGAGAATGTAATTGTTTATCATGGTTCTGATCATATTTTAAAAGAACCAATTTATCAGGGTGGAAAAACAGATAATGATTATGGAAATGGATTTTATACCACTGAATATAAAGACCGTGCAAAAAGCTGGGCTGTTTTAAATGGTGATCCGGAATACTCTTTTGTTAACCGGTATATTTTGAATACTTCTGGTCTGAAAATAATGGATCTGAACGATTATGGTATCTTAGCCTGGATCGCAGAGGTCATTGCCAACAGGGGAACAAGCCTGGAGAGTGCTGAAATCACAGGTTCGCGGATTGTAGAAATGTACCGTATTTCTACAGCAGATTTTGATATTATCAAAGGCTATCGTGCAGATGACAGTTATACACAGGTCATAGAAGCTTTTTTGCTAAATCAGATCAATATTGAAGAAATAAAGAAACTTTTCTATAAAGGTTCTCTTGGTAATCAGATATTTTTGAAATCACAAAAAGCATTTAAACAGATTGAATGGAAAGATGCATGGCAGGTATACAAAGACGAATCAGATGTAACAGCTGATTTTCACGCTCGCAGAGAAGTAAATCAATTTTTTTCTGCAAGAAACCGTGCAATTTTGCTGGAAGGATTCGAAGTTCCGGGAATTACGGTGAGAACTGCTATGGGGAAATTTTTACTCTATCATCAGGAGGGCGATTTTTATGAATAATCCGGCATATGATTCAGGTTACCTGAACAGTGCAAAACTATCTGGAAGATATTTATTTAAATTGATAGCTCGAAACTGTTCTGACTGTTTTGGCATAATCTATAAATATATGAAAAGTGATTATCGTAGATATATGGATATGGGGAATCCCCTGTATTTATGTAAAACTCCGAAACAGATTATGGGAAATATGGGAATTACTGTAGATTTAAATGCAGAAATAAGTAATACTTATGATGAATTTATTCTGGAATGGATGTCTGACTGTTATATTACTCTGCAATGGAAGTACAGGCTTTGGTCTTCTGAAATAATTGACATTGTAAAACCGGAAAAATTATATAAGCAGTATTATCCACTGCACGAAACATCTCTTACCAATGCGGTTACAAAAATATATGAGATTTATCATTTGAAAGACTTATATATGCATCGTAGTGAACTACTCGACAACTGAGTTACCAGAGCATCTGAAACCATACGCATATCTGACCTATATATTGGATGAACTCAGAAAAAAGGAAGCTTTTCCTAAAGAGGAAGAATTAAAGAAACTGCTTCCATGGTCAGAGGATCTTCCGGAATACTGCCGTACTAAACTAAAAAATAATACAAAGCCATCTGATAGAGAATCTGGCAGACAGCCAGGAACAGTATCAGATGGCTTTTATAAAATGTCAATATACGGATGATTACCTACTTACGAAGACCCCCTATCGTAATGATGCTAGGAGTCCTATTTAGGCATTTCTGTTTTTGGCTTTATAAAAATTTCTGTATCATTTTATGTAAAGATTACTTTCTTCCCGGATTGTTTTCGATAATCTGACCCCGGTAGTTTATGAAAAAATTAGAATTATTTTATTTGAAAATTAGATGGTCAGACCCTTCGGGGGAACCTGGCCGGTGGAATTAAAATACAAAGAATTAAAGAGCCGTTTTGCTATGGAAGAGTTTTCCGGTGCTACTGCAACTTCTATCATTCAGGAATTTTATATCAATATGCCTCTTTCAAATCTTGTTTCCCTTATCAAGAATAACGCAGATGAAGAAATAGACATCACTTCCAAAAGTTCCAATAAATATCGTTATCAGGCTAATCGCGCATTTATCATCGGACGGATCAAGATCATCTTTCCAAAGATTCTCTGTGGTCTGTCTGAACTCTCAGTTATTGAGAAGCTGTACAAAGAAGCTGTCCGGTGCCGTTCACAGATCCTTCCCGGAAGATCATTTCCAAGAAAAAAATTAAAGTCAAAAGGACGTTCACATTTTAGAAATAAGAAAGCTGCCTTGTAAATAAAAACACTGTCACATTTAAGCTTTATTTAAGTGCGCCTTTTTGGTGAATTTCCTAACTGGTTGAGGATTAATCCTGCATTTTTGCGGTAAACCATAGTATATAATTAGGATAAAATCTGACGATTTTCCTTAAGTTGACGATAAATTGACCACATTGCGGTCAGACCCTTCGGGTCATGTCCTGGGTCTCATCGCTTGCTTTGAATTCAAACTATTTACCATTCTTTTTCGATTTTCTCCGCTCTGAGTCTCCAAATAACCCGTCCTGCTATTACATATACCGGAATCCCTGAACTATAAAATACAATATCTTTTTTCTTAAAATAGGCAATTTCATAAAGAATATTTACTATATCAGCGTCTGTTATGGAGGTACCAGAAGACTGACGATATGCAAAAATATGTGTTTTTTCACTCTCTAATCGTATATATTCATATTGATTAAATGAATTGTCGTATGCTGTATCTTGCATATATAAGCTATATATGTGATATTTTTTTCCCTTTGTATTAACCCAAAAATTTCCTAGGTAACCCAAAATATTGTTATGCGTATATACAAGGCCATAATTTTCGACATCATAAATATGTTCTAATTCAATATGTGGTAATTTTCTTCGCGGCTTCAGTATATTATAAATAGTTCTGACCTTTACATGGCACGATGTATTTGTATTCAATATTTTATTGTACTTTAATAATTCAGTAATAAATTTGTCGTTATTAAATTCATCACTATCATTAAAATAAATTCGTTTCGTGGTTTTTCCATTTACATGCAATTCTGCAACATACTGACGAGTTAATAATATGCAAAATACTTTTTTATTATATGTATCTACTAAAATTAAACTGACTGGATTCAAGGAAACATTTTCTTTTACCACGTTAAATACCTTTGTATCGCAGTCATAGTAATACTTCGATACACGAGATTTTGATAAACAATAGTTTTGTGGTAATGTTTTTATTTGTACCTCAATAATCATACGTTCTTGATTTTTATATATAAAAGACATATGACCGTCTAAATTGGGGCGCTTATCCATTTCACAAAAAAAAGTTTTAAAACATCTATTTTCTTCAATAATATTTTTAGCAATAGCTACAGCTTTGCTTTCTTTAAAGTCATTTTCATTTATGCTTCCCAAATTCATGATTATCCTTTATGGTAGTAGTCTAATACTCTACTCACAATTTCCTTTCTTAAACATAATGTCTAAAAATTTTTACTCAGAAACAACATATGAATTCTAAATACTGATTTCTAGAAATTACATGCAATATTATGAGAGCAATGTCATTTAGTTAAGGTGCTTTCCAGTGGTTTCATCATTATGAAGCCACTGGTTTTTTTGTTGTCAAATTTAAAAATTATTACATATCAAATATACCTGAACTCATAATACTAAAGTTCATCTCAGTTCCTGTTATCTCTCTTCCCATATATCCCTCAATAAAATCAAAGTATCCATCTGAGCCTGAACGTTTTTCCCATGTATCAATGGATTCCTTGATCCTTAACAGGCACATTACCGGAAATTTATAGTATTCTTTCACCTGTTCCTGTGACAGCATATCCACATGGAACTGTTCTTTTAACAGTTCCATTATCTCATGATTCGTATAAGGGTCAAATGCCATAAGCAATGCCCTTTCAAGCATTTCATTTTCTCTATTTCTAAACTTTCCTGTATCATATTCTTCACCACTGTAATTCACTTTTACATCAAATAACGCCAGGGCAATAGCCTCCCTTAGTCTACGGCTGTTGGCCCCTGGGAATTCGCGGTGTATTTTTAACACATTTCCCTCCATTGGCAACAGCAGCATGGCGTATGTTTCTTCTTCACCCTTTCGGATCTTTCCAAATTCCCTCTCCATCTGTGAATAGATTTTTTCAAACTGGTATAACTGCATGATTGTTTTCCCTCACATATTCCCATGTTTTTTCAAAAAAAGCTTGACAGATCAGCCGATATATGTTTCGTAAACGTTGATTATAAACATATTTCAAGGAGGTACCTCATGGCCCACATTTTCTTATCACAATTAAAAACAGTTCTCAATAACTGCATTGACGAACTGGAGCAGATCCATTTTTTATTCTCCAGGAATCCGGAAACCGATTTTACCAGGAAGCGTAAACTTACTTTTAAAGAATATATACAGTTTATGCTTCTGATGCAGGGCAAAACGGTTTCAAATGAAATCTTGGATTTTTTCAGCCATTTCCTGTCCGCACCGTCAAAATCAGCATTCACACAGCAGCGTTACAAGCTTCTTCCTGAAGGATGGGATTTCCTGTTCCATTCCTTTGTAACACAGTGCAGGTCCCTGTCCGATGACCTGTATTGCGGCTACCGGCTTCTGGCCTGCGACGGCTCCGATGTGAATATAGCCAGAAACCCGTCTGATGAAAGGACTTTTATCCATGAAGGTGAAAAAGGCTACAACGCTGTCCATATCAATGCACTCTATGACATCATGAATAAAACCTACTGTGACTTTCACGTACAGGGAAAGAAAAAGCTCCATGAGCGTGCAGCACTGAACCTCATGGTTGACCGTTATTCAGATCCTGCTCCTTCCATCCTGATGGCAGACTGTGGTTATGAAAGTTTCAACACATTTGCACATCTTATCCGGAAAAACATGAAGTTTGTTATCCGTATGAAGGATATCGACAGCAATGGGATCCTTTCCTCTTATGACCTTCCGGATGATGAGTCTGATACACGGATAAAAACAACCCTCACCAGACGGCACACAAAGGAAACAGTTGGAAATCCAGATATTTATACGATCCTCCAGCCTTCCACGGATTTTGACTTTCCGGATGAAAAATGCCGGTATTATGATATCAGTTCCCGCATTGTCCGCATCCGGCTTGAAAATGGAAGCTATATTTGTATTGCAACAAATCTCTCAAAAGAGGAATTTTCCCTTAAGGATATAAAAAAGCTTTACAAAATGCGCTGGAGCGAGGAAACAAGTTTCCGGGAACTTAAATATACGATAGGGCTTGTCAACTGGCACAGCAGCAAATATGATAGGATCCTGCAGGAGATTGCCGCCAGGATGCTGTTATACAATTTCTGTGAACTGGTCACTTCCCATGCTGTGATCCAGACAGCTGAAAATGTCAAACACGTTTATAAAATAAATTTCGCCACCGCAGTCAACATATGCAGGGCATATCTGAAAAACGGCGGTGACGAAACTGAGATCATGCTCCTCATACAAAGGCACTGACACCAGTCAGATCCAACCGTAAATACCCTATCAACCTCCGACCAAAGAGAAATAGGGATTTCATGTATCGGGTAGCTTAAACCTCATCCCTATTATACTTCTTAATGCGGCAGATGTGCAATCTGTCTTTTCGGTATACCTAAAAATATTTTTGCAGCATATGTGAGTATTTTTCCATAATGTACAGTACAAGTTCTTCCATGACCGTCCTTAACTGAACAATGTTTCGGAAGATGTGATATACTTTATTTCGTTATTTGAACTTAACTAAATGACATTGAATATTTGCTTTTACTACTTGATTTTTCTTCTTTGTTCCTTTAACATTCATTTTAGATACCTTTTGTACTCTTTAGATTTTACCAACTGGCTGGTCAGTAATAATCTAAATATACTTGAGGTATTTTTTTGTGTCAATCTCTTGACCTATTTAAAGTATACAGGAAGCTTTCTGTAATAAAAAAATGATTTCTAGTTAATTTATTCAAACATTATACTTCTCCAGTAACAAGATACTTTTCTAATTCTTTATCATTTCCAAAAGAATAAAAGTTAAAGCAACTGTTTGTATTGTTGCCTTTGGCACTTTCCTGTTTACAAAGCGTATTGTCACAGTTGCCACTATGAACAGGAACAATTCGTAATGTTTCTTCGCTATCGTTGTCTCTGATTTTTACAAATAAATCCTGTCTATCATTTAATGGCTGTCCACATATACAACAATAAAAATCTGATGGCTTTTTCATAAGTACTCCTTTCAAAAACAAGAAAAACTATTGCTGTATAAACACAGTTCTTCCCCTTGAATTGGTTTTGTTATATCCCCTCATCTAGGGGAAGTACTGTATTTGACTCATTTAAGAGTCTAGCAATAGTTTTTCTTTATTTATATATTTCTTTACCCAAAGGATTACTTAACAGTAGCCTTTTTCAGGTTTGACCATGGGCTGAAGACTTTCTTTCCGTCTTCGGATGTTCTGTTGAATGCATGCATTCCAACTACCCATGTTCCCTTTGGTACATTTTTGAATGTTGCTGTTACTGTACCTTCTTTGAGGTTCAGCTTCTTGTGATTGCCATACTGGTATGGACGTGTCTCACCGTTTTCTTTCTTGGAGCCAGTTCCTAGTACTACATCGTAACCAGTTGCATTTGCAGCTGCTTTGTATGTTACTTTGATAGTAGATCCGCTTACTGTTACGTTTGTGATAACTGGAGCGTCCGGTGTGATTGCGGATACAACGAATGGATATGCGTTAGACCAGTCGCTGAATACCTTCTTACCGTTCTCATCACGTTTCCAAGCGTGGCAGTATGCGTAGTAGGTTCCCTGCTGTACATATTTGAATGTAGTAGAGGTCTGAACCTGATTCTTGTTTACAGAAGCGTAATCTTTGTTTGTGATGCATTCACGGTCTGTTGAGATTACATAGTCATAACCTGCAGCGCCATCTGCTTCACTGGAAAGGACTACAGTTGCTTTGTTACCAGTAACTTTAACTTCAGAAATCATAGGAGCTGCTGGTTTTTCTGCATCTGTTGTTCCGTTTGTTGCGACTTTCTTAGAACCAGTATAGTTTTTGCTAGTGCTTACAGCTTTGATTGTTGTAGTACCATCACCATTAGCTGTTGTTGTATATTCAGAAGCATCAACATCAACTTTTCCACATTTAACGGAAATCTTTCCATCTTTAACAGTTACATCTGCATTTGCAAGATCAAATTTATCAATTCCCCATTTTAATGTATCAACAGTTCCAGTGTAACCATTTTTACCTTTAATAATAACAGAAAGAGATTTTGCTGATGTAGCATTTACTAAGTCTTTATTTGCAGGAAGATCTAATTCATAATCTTTTCCTTCTACTAAAGTAACACCTTTAACAACAATCTTAACCTCTGGTTTTACCGGAAGTCCGGCAGCATAAGTTCCGTTGGAAATAGCAATATTATCTGCTGTAAATGACTGCTGATCAATTTTGATAGTTTTCATTGCAAATACATTGACAATCTTATTTCCTTCAGCATCTGTATATACGCCATTCTTCACAGCAATGCCGTTCTCTGTCTGAGTAAGATCTCCGCCGTATTTTCCTTTTGCTATAGCAAGAACAACTGCATACTGACCATTGGTACCTTTCTGTCCATATACGTTATCAACATATTTGATTTCATAGTCAGTACCTTCAGTTAATGTTTTTCCTGTCTTGTTATCTAAAGTAGTTTTGGCAAAAGTCTGAGCAGTTCCGTCATAACTAAATTTAATATTATTTCCAGTTATTGCGAATCCATTCTTATCAGCAAAGTTAAAACCGCTTTTTGTTTCGGTTTTTAACATTTCACCACAAATCTGGAATGTTAATGTCTTAGATCCAGTAAAGTTACTGTTCTTTGGTGTTAATGTTACAGTACCTTCACCAATATTTAAGTTTTCTCCAAAAGTACGAGTGAAGTTGCTGTCAACATCGATTTTGTTTCCATCTAATGTAAGATAAATCTCATCAGCTGGAATCTCAAGAGAATATCCCTTGTATTCTTTAGTTGCGATAACACCAGTAAGTTTAGACGCATCAACAGGAGCAATTGTAAAGTTTACACTTGCTTTTCCACTGTAATGATTTCCATCTCCAGTAACTGTAAGTGTAGCAGTACCTGCATTGATATTGTTTGTAAATGATCCAGTATAATAAGCTGGATTAATTACTTTACCATCAATTACAACGTCAAAATCAGGTGTAACAGGTTTACCATTATAAGAGAAAGAATTCTCCTTTAATTTGATATAGTCAGCTTTTAAGATTGCAGCTGTAATCTTGGATTTTGCAGTTAAAGCAGAAGCTGCTGCAGTTCCTTTAAAGTTTTTATTTGTTACAGTTACAGTAGCAACAACATAATTACCAACTTTATTTCCATCTGAAGTATGTTCATATCCGTAAGTAACTGTATAATCAGTACCTTCAACTAATGTAAATTCTTTGTTAGCAGAATTTTTAGCTTTTACAACAACTTTCATTGCATCTTTATAATCTTTAGCACTGCTAGCGTTCTTCTGCTCAACTTCTTCTGCTGCAGTTGTTGCACTTACGGTTGCAGGATTGATTGTAAAGGTCAACTCTTTTTTGCTTCCAGCATAACTGCCTTTACCGGTTACGATTAATTTAGCAGTATTTGTGCCTGCATTAGTATTTTTGGAATAAGTGATTTCATAATCAGCTGGTGCAATTGTCTCTACTTTACTAGTTGTGTTGTTTAAGATTTTAAGAGCACCAAGTTCTTCGCTTGTGTATGTTACTGCTTCTCCTGTATATTCTTTGGCTGGAAGTGTATTACTTGTTGCATTTGCAAAATATGCATTGGAGATACTGTTGGAATAAATAGAGAATGTTCCAGTTGTACTTCCTGTAATATTTTTGTTTGTTATACCATTATTATCAACACCTGGTTTGATTGTTGCAACATATCCTGTTCCACGTTCAATTGCATTATCCGGAACAGTAATTTCGAGAGCACCTTTAGTAATCTCTTCACCAGTAGTTTTATCTTTTAAAGTTACAGCACTAGGATTAATAGTAACCTTAGAACCTGTATACTGCTGGTCTGCAATACTAACATCAACCGTAGATAAATCACGGGCAACAACTGTCATAGTGTTATCTGTCAATGTTTTGATATTACTTCCAACAATTTTATAGTTTTTGTTTCCTGTTTCAGGCTGACCTTCTTTAATCGCAACATATACATTGCTGATTTTTCCAACTGCAGTATTATCCTGAGAAGTAAACTCAACTTTTACGTAACCATTAGAATCAACATCCAGATAATTGCTCAAATCAACACCTGTTGATTTATCAACTAACTTGATATCAGATTTTTTCACTTTTCCTGTTATGTTTCCAGTATACACATAGGATGTGTTTTCTAAAGTTGCTTTCATGCGACTGGAAATAGTTGCTGTTGCACCGTCTAGCTGCATTGGCTGGATTTCATAAGTTGTTGTAACCTGTCCTGCATATCCTGTAACAGTTGGAGTTAATGTAACAGTTACTTTATCTCCAGTTACATTTGTAAGTTCTCCAGAATATGCTATTTTATATTTTGAAGTATCAAGTAAATCTGAACCTGCTTGTACTAAGTCCTGATTATTTTTATCTTTTTTAGAGGTCAGCGTAACACCTGCTTTTTTTACAGTTCCATCATATGTAGGATCTGCAGCAGATGCAGTAATAAAATCATTAATATCTTTTGCTTTTACTGTAACAGCGTCAGATGTATAGCTCCAAGCAACCTTGCCTGCCTGTTCAGCATAAACAAATAATGTAATTGATTTGCCTGCCATATCTGGAGTTAAATTAAGTGTTTTAGCTTTATTTGCAGGATCATAATTTGCAATAGTGCTATTAACAATATTTCCATTTACCTGCCATGCAGTTTTTAATGTTGCATTAGCAATAGCGCTTACTGCTGTGATATCTACATTTGCGCTTAATATTCCACCCCATACAGTTTCGTTATTGCTTACAGCAGTACTATCTACTGCAAAGTCAGATAAATTAACTGTATACTCAGAACCTGTTGTTGTTGATTTTGCAGCTTCAGTAGCTACATCTGCAGTATCTTCTACAACCGGAGCATCTGCTTCATCAGAGAAAGCTTCAGCAGCCGGAGCTTCTGTAGCTACAGCAGCATCAGATCCATCACTGAACTCAGCAGCCCATACCGGCACATTAGAAGTAGCAAGCATTGCAACAACAAGTGACATACTTAATGTCTTTTTTGCCATGCCCTTCTTTGTGTTTTTAATCTTTGTCATGATTATAGTTCCCCTTTGGGTGGTGGACAGGTTGTTTTTATGGAAATTTTCGTATCCAGAATAGTTTTCGAGATTGCAGAGTATATAAGATATATCATTTATAATTATGTTTTTTGTGGGTTTTTATATTTAAATCATCAGTTATATTAAGAAATCGTTATGTTATCACATAAAAAGCTTTCAACTATATCAACGAGATACAATTGAATAACTGCGCATCGCATTCTCGTTACTTTCAGTGATGAGTTAGACGCGCAAATTTTTTTACTAAACAACAGAACAAATGTTTACACAAACCAATACATATGGTATAATATTTATATGGAAAAAGATATATTTAATATAGATAAAAACAAACTTTCATATGGTAGGGGATATGTCTATTCCTTGCAGTATCATCTTGTCTGGTGTACAAAATACAGAAAAAAGGTTTTAAAAAACGGAATCGATACAGAATGCAAAGAAATGTTACAGAATCTTGCAGAAGAATATAAATTTCAGATTCTGGCAATGGAGGTGATGCCGGATCATATCCATCTGCTTGTGGATTGTAAACCTCAGTTTTATATTTCAGATATGATCAAGATCATGAAAGGAAATCTTGCACGCCAGATGTTTCTTGCGTATCCGGAGTTAAAAAAGGAACTGTGGGGTGGGCATCTGTGGAATCCGTCTTACTGTGCCATAACGGTCAGTGACAGGAGCAGAGACCAGGTGCTTGCCTACATCGAAGGACAAAAGGAAAAAGAAAAGAAAAAAGCCTGACAGAAAT
>NZ_JBWJVQ010000260.1:0-1502 GCF_056339875.1 Blautia sp. ZXY-1-C6 | reverse complement strand
CGCCCACTTCTACTGTTATCGTATTTTCATCGGAATACAGAATATTACCAGTGATATATTGGATATCATAAGTTTCTTCCTGTGCAGATTCCTGATCTGCGGGATCTCCCTGGCTTTGGTAAATTTCCGCTTCTGCGTTATTTCCAGACTGTTGATTCTGCACACTGTCTCCTGGATTTGCTGCCACAGCTGTGGGCGTTGGCTTCCTGGTAACAGCCGTAGTAAGATTTGGAATAAACTTTACAGCATCCTTACCACTTTCGCTTTCCGTTTGCGCGGATTCGTTGCTTCCTGACAATTCACATCCTGTCAGGGTCACCGTGATACCTGTCAATATCACAAAAAACACTTTCAGAATCTTTTTTCTCATTTTTTATCCTTTCTTTTTTACTTTTTACAATTTTTATTTTACTCTAAATAACTTCCCATTACCTATTTCTGGCACTAATAACACCTAAAAGTCTTCCAACAGAAATAATAGCTGTCTTATCATTCCAAAAAGTCCGTGGCCTATCATACAAGGATACAGGCCACGGACTTTTTTCGTCATTTAAGGACATCAATTCTTTTTTTCATCTCATTCCGAACGTGAATCCTGCTTCGCCAGAAGATGGTTCTTTATTTCATTCAGGTCATTCTGAACGGTATAAAGAATCTGATATTTTTCTGTAAGCTTTTCTATTACAGACTGATAATTATTTTCACGTTCTTCCTGTTTCTTGTCCCTCTGCTCATTCGATTTCACTACGTAGATGAGCAGAAATACCGCCACCACTGCCCATATCCCCTGCGACAGAGCGGCATCGAGCATAGTTGTCTCCATGTCCTGTTTCCTCCTTCCCGCTATATTAAACGTCCTCTTATCTTTTCCCCAGCCGCCGGGTTCCAAATAGATACGTTCAACCTTTAAAGAGTCGCTACAATACCGATTTGTCAACTAACAGCCTTTTTCTGCCGATGTTTCCATTTTTCCTTCATGCACGCCGGATTCTTTTAAAATTAGGTATCACTTAAATTTTTTCTGATTTTAGTTTCTGATTTTCTTCTCTTTTACTACTTCCCCAATTAAAGGAGGTAGTTTAATATGAAGTCATTGCCAGAGCTTATACATGATTATAAATCAGGGGTTCCCGGTACAGATGCCAAAATCCTGCAACGTATGCAGCCACTCATCAAAGGTACTGCAGCCAAAATCCACTGCATGGAAAGAGAGGATTCTCAGCAGGAATTATATCTTTCTCTCCTGCAGGCCATCCCATATCTGAACGAAGACTCTTCAGAAGGAGAATGCGTAAAATACATACAGACAGTTATCCAGAACCGATATAAATCCCTGTGCCGCTGCAATCTTTCGGCTCCCGAGACAGACGATATTGATTCCAGCACAGCCATTCTCACGGCTCCGGACACCTTTGATGACAGCTACTATGATATTGCCGCATTCATTGCTTCCCTGCCCGAGAAAAGCATAAAGCAAGAAATCATGACTCTTTTCTTCGTGA
>NZ_JBWJVQ010000259.1:0-10323 GCF_056339875.1 Blautia sp. ZXY-1-C6 | reverse complement strand
TTAAAAAAGGAACTGTGGGGTGGGCATCTGTGGAATCCGTCTTACTGTGCCATAACGGTCAGTGACAGGAGCAGAGACCAGGTGCTTGCCTACATCGAAGGACAAAAGGAAAAAGAAAAGAAAAAAGCCTGACAGAAGAAATGATTTGTTGGAGGAAAAGAGATGCAGACCGTATCCAGCTATGGCGTAGAATTACGAAAACAGAATATCCCAGTCCGCCAGACACTGGAAATCTACCGGTCTGCGGTCTATTACCTGACAGAAATATATGAGCAGGTGTGGGAAGAACTGGCAGAGATACCGGATGCCAAAAGGCGGTTTAATGCTGCAGAGCATCTGGTGCATACTACAAAAAAGAATCCTGCACGCTTTGATTTTGATCTTCGCTTTCCGAAGATGCCGTCCTACCTGAGGCGAGCCGCAATCCAGCATGCATTGGGAAGTGTATCTTCTTACGAAACACGGATGGACCTGTGGGAAAAGTCAGGAGAACAAGCAGGGAAACCCAGACTGGCGTATGAGAATCATGCCATGCCTGTTTTTTATCGTGATGTCATGTACAGAGAGGAAAAAGAAGGAAAAGACGAAGCATACCTGAAACTGTATGATGGTCATGACTGGAAATGGTTTTGTGTGCGTTTAAATCACACAGATATGGAATATCTGCGCAGGAACTGGTCGGGGAAAAAGGCATCAGCCCCGACACTGGAGAAAAGGCACCATAAATATTTCCTGCGTTTTTCTTATACGGAAGAAGTGACACTTACGAAGACACCGGTAAAAGAACAGATCATCTGTAGTGTGGACTTGGGAATCAATACCGATGCGGTCTGTACCATTATGCGGGCAGACGGAACTGTCCTGGGGAGAAAATTTATCAATCATCCCAGTGAAAAAGACCGGATGTACCGAACACTGGGCCGAATCCGAAGATTCCAGAGGGAACACAGCTCTGCGCAGTCACGGGGAAGATGGGCATATACGAAACGCCTGAACATAGAGCTGGGAAGAAAAATTGCAGGAGCGATCGTAAAAAATGCAGAAGAGAACCATGCAGATGTGATCGTATTCGAGTATCTGGAAATGCAGGGAAAGATATCCGGAAAGAAAAAACAGAAACTGCATCTGTGGAGAAAACGGGATATCCAGAAACGCTGTGAGCATCAGGCACACAGAAAAGGAATGCGGGTATCCAGAGTCAGCGCATGGAATACGAGCAGTCTTGCATACGATGGCTCCGGAAGTGTGTCCCGTGACCCGAAAAATCACAGTCTTTGTGTATTCCAGACAGGAAAAAGATATAACTGTGACCTGTCGGCATCGTATAATATCGGAGCAAGATATTTTATTAGAGAACTTTTAAAACCCCTTCCGGTAACGGAAAGGTCTTTGCTGGAGGCAAAAGTCCCTTCGGTAAAGCGTAGAACCTCATGTGTTTATGCAGATCTGAAAGAACTTCATTTACAAATGGAAATCTTAAAGGCAGCATAAATGCAGGCAGATATACAGCGGACTACCTGCAATGTGGGAACCTGCCATATCTGGCATGGAAAAATGCGCATAACTGCGCTGGCCTAAGTTACAGGCGTATCCGCCGATATTTAGTCTGACGCCTAAAGCGTCTGGAAGCACGCGACTTCAGTCGTGTGAGGATAAAGTTTTTAATTCACAGCTCTATTTTAAGTACCAAATTTTTCTATTGTCTTATTATGTATAGCTGCCATAGGAGACGTATTCTAAGCAGTAAGGTTTGTTCCGATAGATGCTGCAATCTCTTTTAACTTATCGGCAGAAAAACCAGTATATTTTTCAATCTTATCGAGAGATTCTTTATCTTTGATCATCATTTTTGCAAGAGATAGATTTTTCTTTTCTACACCTTGCTCAATGCCTTGTTCAACAAGTGCTTTTCCCAGATTACACATATCCTGCACCTCACTTTCAAATTCTTCTGTCATGGCGATGCCAAAATCTTTCTGAAGACGTTTTTTCTTTGTCTCAGAGGATGTAGAAAGAGAGAAGAGTGTATTCAGCAGATCAAGGATCTCCAGATCACTCTCTTTATCTGCATCACCTAAATTTACGATAACAACTTCCATAAGGTCATAACTGCCAAGAGTTTCATAAGGCTTTCCCAATACTGTATCCTGTACTGTATGGTATCTGAAGATTCCATTTCTACGTTTTTTCGCCGGATCCGGGCAGATCCAAATACTGTAGACTTTCTGAAGCTTTTCATAATGTTCACCAGTAAAAATAGTTCCATACTGCTCGGAAATCATTCTTGCACAATAATAAAATCCTCTTGTAACTAATGGATACCCCGGTGTGTCATTTAACTGGATTTCCAAATTGATGATCAGCTGTACGGGTTCTTCGGTGTTCGGAATATATGCCTTAAAACGAATATCATAATATACAGTCTGGTCTTTGATAGCATTTGCTTCGGAATTAAGGCAGTCTATTTGTTCGTTTCCATCCAGTAATTTACTGCGGTCAGGATGGTCCTGATGTACTGCCCGACTGGAAATTTCGATATTTTCTTTCAGGCAGTTATCACAGATAAAATTGACACTATATTGGGAAAATTCTTTTGTACAGGATTTGAGGATCCAGGCAATGACTGCCTTATAGGTTAATAGTTTCTTGGCACATTCATCATATCTTGCACGATCTGCGGCAAGGTCTATCATTTGTGCCAGATTCGTTTGACGTATTATGGATGTCACCTCCTGTCACATATTTTGTACTTATATTTTATCAGAGCAGATATTTATTTACCAGAAAAATTTTTCGACAATCGCAGGATAAGTTTTGACAAAGAAAGACCCCAGTCAAAATGACTGGGGTTTTCTTTTTAGGAATCTGTATTATTTACCCAAATGGATTATTTAACAGTAGCCTTTTTCAGGTTTGACCATGGGCTGAAGACTTTCTTTCCGTCTTCAGATGTTCTGTTGAATGCATGCATTCCAACTACCCATGTTCCCTTTGGTACGTTCTTGAATGTTGCTGTTACTGTACCTTCTTTGAGGTTCAGTTTCTTGTGAGCGCCATAGTTGTATGGACGTGTCTCACCGTTTTCTTTCTTGGAGCCAGTTCCCAGTACTACATCGTAACCAGTTGCGTTTGCAGCTGCTTTGTATGTTACTTTGATAGTAGATCCGCTTACTTTAACGTTTGTGATAACTGGAGCGTCCGGTGTGATTGCGGATACAACGAATGGATATGCGTTAGACCAGTCGCTGAATACCTTCTTACCGTTCTCGTCACGTTTCCAAGCGTGGCAGTATGCGTAGTAGGTTCCCTGCTGTACATATTTGAATGTAGTAGAAGTCTGAACCTGATTCTTGTTTATGGAATCGTAGTCTTTGTTTGTGATGCAGTCGCGGTCTGTAGAGATTACATAGTCGTAACCTGCAGCACCTTCGGAATCACCGGAAAGGATAGCAGTTGCTTTGTTGCCAACAACTTTAACGCTGCTGATCATTGGAGCAGCTGGTTTCTGATCCTGTGTTGCTGCATCTACAGTCTTAGAACCAGTGTAGTTCTTACTGTCTTTCTTAGCTGTTACAGTAACTTTACCGTCTTTCTTTTCTACAGTATATTCAGATGTTTCAACATCAACACGACCGCATTTAACAGTAACTTTGTCACCATCTACAGTTACATTTGCGTTTGCAAGATTGAATTTATCAATTCCCCATTTGAATTTAAGATCATCTGGAGCTGAAGTTGTATAACCGTTTTTAGGCTTAACAGTAACGTCCAAGCTGTTAGAGATAGTAGCGTTTGCAACGTCGGTGTTTGAACTTACATCTAAATCATAGTCCTGGCCTTCTTTTAAAGTAACACCATTTACCACAACATTTACAACTGGTTTTACAGGCAGACCACCGGCATAAACACCGTTAGAAACAGAAACATTGCTCTTTACAACAGACAGCTGATTAAGCTTAATGTATGTTACTGCCATAACATTTGTGATCTTATTGCCTTCAGCATCAGTATAAATGCCATCTTTTAAACCATAATCATTAGTTTTGCTGCTTGCATATTTTCCTTTGGCAACAGCAATTACAGCTACATACTGAGCTTTAGGGAATTCACTAGTGTATTTTCCTTCTTTTCCATATACATTATCTACATATTTAATCTCATAATCCTGGCCTTCTGTTAATTTTTTATTAGAATCAATGTATGTAAATGTAGTTTTTGTATACTGATGTTCTTTACCATTATAAGTAAAGGATGGAGAAGCAACTTTTATACCATTTTCGTCATAGAAAGTAAATTTTCCACCCTCATTCAACATTTCACCTGAAATCTGGAATGTTGCTGTTAAGGTACCTGTAAAGTTTCCGTTTTTAGGTGTTAATGTAACAGTACCCTCACCAATCTGGATATTCTCTCCAGATGTTAATGTAAAGTTGCTTGCTACATCAATAGGATTTCCTTTTAAGGTCAAGTCAATATCACTGGCAGAAACTTCAATACTGTAACCAGTGTATTCTTTACTTCCAATAACTGCTTTTAAGTCTGCTGCATTTGCAGGTTTGATTTCATAAGTTATTTTTGCTTCGACGTCACTGTAATGTGTTCCATCGCCTTTAACTGTTAATGTTGCTGTTCCTGCATTCAGATTATTGCTATAAGTTGCTGTATAATACTGAGGATTAATTACTTTTCCATCAATTACAACATCAAATTTCGGTTCAACAGCTTTTCCGGTATAAGTGAAGTTTGTTTCTTTTAATTTAATGTTTTCTGACTTGATTGTTTTTGCAGTTAATGTAGATGTATCACTCAGTGTTACGTTTTTATTAATGAAGTTTTTATTTGTAATTTCTACTGTCGCAGTAACATCTTTACCAATTATATTTCCTTCTTTGCATTCGTATTTAACTTTGTAATCTTTTCCTTCTACAAGAGTAAATTCTTTAGCTGGTTTTGCACCATTTTTAGCTTTTACTACAAGTTTCATAGAATCTTTATAATCAGAGAAATCTGTAGTATCCAGCTTTTCAACCTTCTCATTTGTAACTTTGACCTCAGAAATTACGGCAGGATTAATTGCAAATGTGATTTTCTTTTCACTTCCAGCATAATCGCCAAGACCTTTAACGATTACATAACCGCCATCTTCTACGTTCGTATTAGTACCATTTACTAATTCATATAAGGTCGGGGAAACTGCCTTTCCGCCAATTGTAAGAGTACCTAAGTCATCTTTTGTAATGACAATCTGTTCTCCCGTATATTCTTTATTGTCAAGTTTACCATTTTTTTCGTTTGCAAATGTACCACCGGAAATATCAGTTCCTACAATATTGAAGTCCGCAGTAGTTGTTCCCGTAACATTTTTATTAAGTTCTTTTGGAGTGATTGTTACTTTGTAACTACCAATGTCTGTTGCATTATCCGGTACAGTAATAACAACATCCTTGTACAGGTCTAAAGTATTACCATTTTTATCAGTAAATGTAATATCATTTTTGTCAATGGTTACTTTCTTCTTATCGTTATATGTTTTGGCTTTTATAGAAACATTAACGTCTGATAAATCTCTACTGGTTACTTTGAAAGTATTTGTTGTTTCGATTGTTCTATGGTTGTCTCCTTCAGCAGTAATATTGTAATTTTTAAATTTACCAGTTTCCGGAGTACCGATAATCAGATTAATACGTGCATAAGCGACATCGTCAACATTTGTTGCTAAATTATTGGCGTTTCCTGCAGAAATAGATACATATCCATCTTTATCTGCATAAATATAGTTTGATAAATCTTCTTTTGTCTCTTTATCAATTAGTTTAATATCATCTTTTTTTACACGAATAACTTTTCCGGTATAAGTGAAAGCAGATGTTAATAAAGTTGCTTCCATATGTTCAGAAATGAGCTTGTCGTTAGTACCATCTAATGTTTTTGGCTCAATTTCATATGTTGTAGAAATCTGTCCTGTATATCCATCTGCCTGTGGAACTAAAGTAACAGTTGCTTTTTTAGTTGCATTTGTATGATCACCAGACTGAACTACTTTAAAGTTAGCGCCCACTGTTGCAGCATTTGCTTTTACTGTTTCATGTGTTTGTTTTCCATCGTTTAATGTTAATGTAATATCGGAACTAGCTATTTCCTGAGGCTTTCCATTATAGGTATGTGTTCCATCAACAGATGCGCTAAGATATACCTGAGATACATCAATTGCTTTTACAGCAATACCTTCTGAAGTGTAAGACCATACAGTTCTGTTATTATCATTAGAATCTGTAGCATATACAAACAATGTAAGTGTCTTTCCTGCTTCAGCTGCTACAGTAGCGCGTGTTACCGTCTGCTCATTTGTAGGTGTTTCGATATCAGTGGCTGAATCAGCAGTTCCATTTACTTTCCAAGCATAATGAAATTTAATATTTGAATCAATGGCTTTATTATCTTTAGCGGTTACTTTGAATTTAGCTTTAACAGTTGTTCCCCATGTTACAGCATTATCTTTAATAGCATTATTTGCGTTATCAGTAAATTCTGGAGTCACACTGAATGAATCGCTAGATACTTCTGCAGCAGTAGCTACAGCAGTATTGTCCGTAGTATCTTCTACAACCGGAGTTTCTGTCACGTCATCAGAGAATGTTTCAGCAACTGAAGCTTCTGCGTCAGATGTTACAGCAACGTCAGAACCATCGCTGAACTCAGCAGCCCATACCGGCACATTAGAAGTAGCAAGCATTGCAACAACAAGTGACATACTTAATGTCTTTTTTGCCATGCCCTTCTTTGTGTTTTTAATCTTTGTCATGATTATAGTTCCCCTTTCCTTAATATAACTATTTCTTTTTGGGTAAAGATTCCTAGACATAATCTGTCTGTTATGGTTAATAATAGTGCTTTCACCACTTTTTGTCAAGGGTAATGCTCAAGAATTTTACGATTTTTTTAAATTTCATACACTTCAAAAGCATTTATTTTCCTTGATTTTTCATGCTAAAAATCTATAATTTGTTACAAATGTGGTGAGTTGTTCGTTCTAATCACAAGATGATGTATCAACCCCTGTATGGTCAAATGGCAGAGAACCCTCTATAATTCTCTGCCATTTTCTCATTTTATAACTGTTGTTCTTTTTTTATTCTTTCAACCTGCTCAATCGGCATCTGTGTATCTGCAGCGATTTCTTCCAATGTACTTTTGCCTCTTTTCAGCATACAGATTACTATTTTTTCTTTCGTCTCTGTTTTCACTTCTTCTTTCACTTCCGCTTTCACTTCTTCTTTCACGTCTTGCCTTATTTCATTTATCAGCTTATCTGTTTTCAGCTCTAATACTTCTCCGCCCATGGCTCGGTCAACTCCCTTCTTTGTTTTTTCTGAATCTGAGAAAATGTAGTCTGCAATTTTTATGATTACTTCCACAAGGTAACGATGCAGTGCTTCTTTTCCGTTGTGAATTAAAAACTTTATCCTCACACGACTGAAGTCGCGTGCTTCCAGACGCTTTAGGCGTCAGACTAAATATCGGCGGATACGCCTGTAACTTAGGCCAGCGCAGTTATGCGCATTTTTCCATGCCAGATATGGCAGGTTCCCACATTGCAGGTAGTCCGCTGTATATCTGCCTGCATTTATGCTGCCTTTAAGATTTCCATTTGTAAATGAAGTTCTTTCAGATCTGCATAAACACATGAGGTTCTACGCTTTACCGAAGGGACTTTTGCCTCCAGCAAAGACCTTTCCGTTACCGGAAGGGGTTTTAAAAGTTCTCTGATAAAATATCTTGCTCCGATATTATACGATGCCGACAGGTCACAGCTATATCTTTTTCCTGTCTGGAATACACAAAGACTGTGATTTTTCGGGTCACGGGACACACTTCCGGAGCCATCGTATGCAAGCCTGCTCGTATTCCATGCGCAGACTCTGGATACCCGCATTCCTTTTCTGTGTGCCTGATGCTCACAGCGTTTCTGGATATCCCGTTTTCTCCACAGATGCAGTTTCTGTTTTTTCTTTCCGGATATCTTTCCCTGCATTTCCAGATACTCGAATACGATCACATCTGCATGGTTCTCTTCTGCATTTTTTACGATCGCTCCTGCAATTTTTCTTCCCAGCTCTATGTTCAGGCGTTTCGTATATGCCCATCTTCCCCGTGACTGCGCAGAGCTGTGTTCCCTCTGGAATCTTCGGATTCGGCCCAGTGTTCGGTACATCCGGTCTTTTTCACTGGGATGATTGATAAATTTTCTCCCCAGGACAGTTCCGTCTGCCCGCATAATGGTACAGACCGCATCGGTATTGATTCCCAAGTCCACACTACAGATGATCTGTTCTTTTACCGGTGTCTTCGTAAGTGTCACTTCTTCCGTATAAGAAAAACGCAGGAAATATTTATGGTGCCTTTTCTCCAGTGTCGGGGCTGATGCCTTTTTCCCCGACCAGTTCCTGCGCAGATATTCCATATCTGTGTGATTTAAACGCACACAAAACCATTTCCAGTCATGACCATCATACAGTTTCAGGTATGCTTCGTCTTTTCCTTCTTTTTCCTCTCTGTACATGACATCACGATAAAAAACAGGCATGGCATGATTCTCATACGCCAGTCTGGGTTTCCCTGCTTGTTCTCCTGACTTTTCCCACAGGTCCATCCGTGTTTCGTAAGAAGATACACTTCCCAATGCATGCTGGATTGCGGCTCGCCTCAGGTAGGACGGCATCTTCGGAAAGCGAAGATCAAAATCAAAGCGTGCAGGATTCTTTTTTGTAGTATGCACCAGATGCTCTGCAGCATTAAACCGCCTTTTGGCATCCGGTATCTCTGCCAGTTCTTCCCACACCTGCTCATATATTTCTGTCAGGTAATAGACCGCAGACCGGTAGATTTCCAGTGTCTGGCGGACTGGGATATTCTGTTTTCGTAATTCTACGCCATAGCTGGATACGGTCTGCATCTCTTTTCCTCCAACAAATCATTTCTTCTGTCAGGCTTTTTTCTTTTCTTTTTCCTTTTGTCCTTCGATGTATGTAGGCAAGCACCTGGTCTCTGCTCCTGTCACTGACCGTTATGGCACAGTAAGACGGATTCCACAGATGCCCACCCCACAGTTCCTTTTTTAACTCCGGATACGCAAGAAACATCTGGCGTGCAAGATTTCCTTTCATGATCTTGATCATATCTGAAATATAAAACTGAGGTTTACAGTCCACAAGCAGATGGATATGATCCGGCATCACCTCCATTGCCAGAATCTGAAATTTATATTCTTCTGCAAGATTCTGTAACATTTCTTTGCATTCTGTATCGATTCCGTTTTTTAAAACCTTTTTTCTGTATTTTGTACACCAGACAAGATGATACTGCAAGGAATAGACATATCCCCCTACCATATGAAAGTTTGTTTTTATCTATATTAAATATATCTTTTTCCATATAAATATTGTACCATATGTATTGGTTTATGTAAACATTTGTTCTGTTGTTTAGTAAAAAAATTTGCGCGTCTAACTCATCACTGAAAGTAACGAGAATGCGACACGCAGTTATTCAAGCAGACTTTCTTCCAGTCTTCTGGATATTGTCACATATTCATCCAGCAATTTCTGAAGTTTTTCTGGATCTTTCTCTATATCTTCTCTGCTTTTTTCATATCTCATCACATAAAATGGCAGGAAAAAGAGTAGTTTCTTCTGAAAGATTACATCCTGTGTATATCTTTCTATGTAAATAGCCGGCAACTCATATTTTATTACCCGCCCATCCGGCATGATAATATCCATTCCAAGAGTATCTTTTCTGCCTTTTCCACGTAAATATAATACACAGGAATGAGGAAAATATATTTTGTACCGTCCATTCTCAATCTGCTTTGTTTCCAGACTGACAGCAAAATCATATTCTATCATTCGGATTACCATTTCTGCATCTCCGGTGCTCTGACATTCTATATGATAGATCTTGTCTGCTATTTTTAACCGGGAATCTGTAATCTTTTCTCCGTTCTTTGTCTGGTGTTCGTTTCTCTGCTGCTCAACTGCTATATCTGCGGGATAATTTGTGCCAAATACCTCGTTGATCAGCGGCACTACAAGCTCTGGCATTTTCTCCAGCATTGTTCTGAAAACATTATCAAATATGGTGTTATTTGCCATCTGATACACCTTTCCTGGCTGTTAGTTATCGTTCGCTTTTGTATTTTGATTATGTTTTCGGACGTATTCTTATTTCCAGATGCTTCGCATCTATGAAATTTTATCTTTTGTGCAAAGTGTTTTTGTTTTCGATCACCCTCTTTGCACTCTGTTTTGTATTTTCTATTGTAAC
>NZ_JBWJVQ010000258.1:0-46193 GCF_056339875.1 Blautia sp. ZXY-1-C6 | reverse complement strand
ATCTGCTGATCATAGATATTATGATGCCGAAGCTGGATGGCATCCGGGCTACTTTGAAGATAAGGGAAGAGAATCCTCTTCCGATCATTATTCTTTCTGCGAAATCAGAGGATGCAGATAAGATCCTTGGATTAAATGTAGGGGCAGATGATTATGTAACCAAGCCCTTTAATCCCCTGGAACTGGTGGCAAGGGTGAAATCACAGCTTCGAAGATATACAAGGCTGGGAGCAGCAATACCTGTGGAGAATGCTCATATCTACGAGACAGGAGGTCTGAGCATAAACGATGACCTGAAGGAAGTCAGGGTGGACGGTGATGTGGTGAAGCTGACACCTATTGAGTACAATATCCTGTTTCTTCTGATGAAGAATCAGGGAAGGGTATTTTCCATTAATCAGATCTACGAAAACATCTGGAATGAGGAAGCAGTTGCAGCAGATAATACAGTGGCAGTGCATATCCGGCATATCAGAGAAAAAATTGAGATTAATCCAAGGGAGCCAAGATACCTGAAGGTTGTGTGGGGGCTTGGATATAAGGTGGAAAAAATTTAACCAAATCAAGTAAGTCCCCTGCTTCAATTGCGAAAAGCAATAAGCAGTGGGTGGGGACTTGCTTGTATCAGGAGGCGTGCAAGCGCATTCTGATAAACTGCGAAGCAGTTATTTGGTTATGAGCAAGTAGCAAAGCGGATTGCGAATATCCGCTTGACAAAGTAATAAATTAAATAAAAAAGGAAAGGGACAAACATTATGAAGGGAAAAGGATACAGAAGCAGTTCTGTCAAGGCAATCTGGATCGTGATCGCGCATCTGGCAGCAGTTGCAGCAGCAGTCTGTGCAGCTATGTTTGTGATGATCTATCAGACTGGAATCCGCCTGGATGACAGAGGCAAAAGTTACACAGAATCAGAAGCATTTGAGAAACAGGTCAGCAACAGAGGATCAGATATTCTGGTCAGTCTGGCAGCGCAGGATGACATTAACTATCTGAAAAATGCTGGTTCATCGGCAGTGATTGATCTGGCAGAATTTGAGGAAAAAGGAAACACCCGTGATTCCATCAGAGACCTTTCTCTGAAAAATACTTCCGGGCTTGCGTACTCTGTAAGTGATCTTCTGGAGTGGGGAAAAGACTGGGAGGCAAACTATTATGAAGGTGTTTATGACGAAGATTCACAGGTCATAAGATGTGAATCTTCTGACGGAACCAGCCACTATTTTTATCGGACTGACTTTAAAAAGATGGTGGCAGATGGAACACTGAAAATTAATTACAATACAGATTTTCTTGAAGAAGATGATTTCGAATCAAAGACCGAGTCCGAGAAACTGGATACCGTAGCAGATGAACTTTATTACAGATATACCTCACAATCAGAGAATATCGGCAACGTTACGGATACCAGAACAAACACAGAATATCCGGGATGTTTTTTCGTAGAACTGAGTCAGCTGGACGAGAAATTTGCACCACAGGGAGCTGAGAATATCCTGGATGCGGTAAACAAAAGCACGGAATGGAATGGGAGACTGGAGGATGCATATAAGGAGTTATTCACACTTCTGGACTGCATCCGTGCCATACAGTCAGATGAACAGTTCAATGATTATGAAACATCACTGGCATCCGTCTTTCACAGCGTGGGAGACTATACCGAAGGGAGTACCAACCTCACATATCTTTTCGCAGATAAAGAAACACAGACAATCTATACAAATAAAAAAGCGTACAGCAGTTACGCACAGCTGGAGCAGAACCTTGAGAAAATATTTAAGGAAAAAGCATATGCAGTTGTTTACCCGGAATTAAGTGAGTGTGTTACAAATATTCCGGGTGCAGATCTGCAGGTGTGGAATCATACCATTGATCAGAGCTTTGACACAAAGGATTTTGTATTTGCAGTTTCGGTTGATACGAAATTTTCTGTGGCAGATTCCATGGCTGATGAGGCAGAGAACTATGAGACATATTCAAAGCTTATGTTTCCGATGCTGGCAGGAGCAATCTTCGGAAGTGTGCTCTGGCTGATCGGTATGGTGTGGCTGACTGTGACAGCAGGAAGGAGACCAGAGGATGAAGAAATACATCTGAATGGATTTGACAGATGGTATACAGAAATTGCGGCAGGAACAGTAATCGGTATATGGCTGGCAGGAACGATCATATCGGGAACCTTGATCGCCAACTCATCATTGGGTTACAGTCATGTAGTAGTGACAGTGATTGTTATCTGTCTCATATGTGGGACTTATACAATGGCATGGTTTCTGATCGGATATCTCAGCCTGGTAAGAAGAATAAAGGCAGGAACCTTATGGAAAAACAGTCTGATTAGAAAAGTTCTGAAATGGATTGGAAAATGCAGTGGGAAGCTTGCCGATTTTGCCAGAGCTTTTTCCAGAAATACAGCAGAAAAAATAAAAGTTCTGCTTGTGGGAGGTGCATTTTTATTTTTGCAGTTCCTGATCATCGGCTGCGTATTCAGTGGTGCAGGAGTATTCCTGCTGGCATTGATGGCTGTAGATGTGGCTGTTATGATTTTCGCCATCAGAAAAGCAGACGGACTGGATCTTATTATGGATGGTCTGAAAAAAATAAGCGATGGAGAACTGCAATATAAGATCAAAACAGATACACTTACCGGAAAACAGAAGGTGATGGCAGAATATATCAACAATATTGGCAGTGGTCTGGATGCTGCTGTGGAGAACAGCCTGAAAAAAGAAAGGATGCAGACAGAGCTGATCACAAATGTTTCCCATGACCTGAAAACACCTCTGACTTCCATTATCAATTATGTAGATCTGATGAAACGGGAAAATCCGACAGATCCGAAAATACAGGAATATTTACGCATCCTGGATGAGAAATCTCAGAGACTGAAGGTGCTCACAGAGGATGTGGTAGAGGCATCCAAGGCAAGCACCGGAAACATCAAGCTGGAGATGAATGATATTGATTTTGTAGAAATGGTGCAGCAGGTGATCGGAGAATTTGAAGAGAAATTCCAGGAGAAGAACCTGACTATGATGGTACATTTCACAGACGAACCGTCCATTATCTACGCAGACGGTCAGAGAATGTGGCGTGTTCTGGAAAATGTATTCGGCAATGTTGTGAAGTACGCAATGGAAGGCACCAGAGTTTATGCAGAGATCAGCAACAGAAATAAAAAAGTAACCTTTTCCCTGAAAAACATTTCAGCACAGCCTTTGAATATCTCTGCGGATGAACTGACAGAACGATTTATCAGAGGAGATGTGGCGAGAAATACAGAAGGAAGCGGACTGGGACTCTCTATCGCAAAGAGTCTGACAGAGCTGCAGGGAGGTGAGTTTAAGCTATACCTGGATGGGGATCTGTTTAAGGTGATGATCACATTTGTAGCAAAGAATTACAGTAAATAATATAACGTAGAACAAAGATAAGGCATAGGCCAGTTTATAAAAACTGTTTTATGCCTTATATTTTTGGCTTGTTATAATAATAGAAAAGAAGTATATTAAAAAATCATAGCGACATAAGAAAAGGGGACATAAAAAATGAATTACAGTTTTAACAGCAGAGTCAGATACAGTGAGACAGGTGAGAACGGCAAACTGACATTACCGGGTGTTTTGAATTATTTTCAGGATTGCTGTACATTTCATGCGGAGTCGGTCGGGCTTGGAGGAGACGTGCTGAAGGCAAGAGACAGAGCGTGGGTTCTTTCTTCCTGGCAGGTAATTGTGGATGAATATCCTGCTATGGGAACGGAAATCAGGATCACGACAGCACCTTATGATTTCAAAGGATTCATGGGTATGCGTAATTTCACCATAGAAACAATGGATGGGAAGAAGCTTGCCTGGGCGAACTCCAACTGGACACATCTGGCCATCAGTACAGGGATTCCGGTGAGACTGACACCTGCAGATACAGACAATTACATACTCGGCGAAAAGCTGGAAATGGATTATGCACCGAGGAAAATCAAACTTCCGGATGACATGACTTCACAGGAATCATTCACAGTGCAGAAGCATCATCTTGACACTAATCATCATGTAAACAACTGTCAGTATATCTGTATGGCAGAAGATTTCCTGCCGGAAGATTTCAAAGTATACCAGATGCGTGCAGAGTATAAGATGCAGGCAAAACTTGGAGATATAATCTGCCCGAAAGCAAAAGCAGAAACAGGAAAGGTGATTGTATCGCTTGATGATACAGACGGAAAAGCATACGCAATTATAGAATTTCAGCAAAAATAACGGTAAAAATCTTCTGAACAGGATGAATAGCAGGACAGAATTGACAAAGATATTTCGGAATTGATGTGTGGTTTTGTGAGAGATTTTTTGAATAAATTATTTACAAACAACAAGAAACAATATATAATACATTCATAAACAACAAGAAACAATATATTGTTAAAAACAAACAACATAAAACCACAAAAAGCGGAGGGTATATATATTATGAAAATTCTGGAATCTAAATTTGTACAGGGATTTATCAAAATGGCAAATGACGGTTATCTTCAGGGATGGCATGAGAGAAACGGCGGAAACTTAAGCTATCGTCTGAAACCGGAGGAAGTAGAGATGATCCGTCCCCGTCTGAATACACCTGGAGAATGGATACCGATCGGGGTAGAGGTTCCGGGATTAGCAGGAGAGTTTTTCCTTGTAACGGGAAGCGGTAAATATTTCAGAAATATTATCGTGGATCCGGAAGTATGTCTTGCGATCATTGAACTGGATGAGACAGGAACAAATTACAGAATCCGCTGGGGCCTGGTTGAGGGCGGCAGACCTACCAGTGAGCTTCCGACTCATCTGATGAATCATGAAGTGAAGAAGAAACTGACAAACGGAAAACATCGTGTTATTTATCATGCACATACGACAAATACAATTGCTCTGACATTTGTTCTGCCACTGGATGATAAGATCTTTACAAGAGAGTTATGGGAATCTGCTACAGAGTGTCCGGTTGTATTCCCGGACGGCGTAGGTGTTGTCGGCTGGATGGTACCGGGTGGAAGAGAAATTGCCATAAAAACAGCAGAATTAATGAAGAAATATGATGTTGTTATCTGGGCACATCATGGAATGTTCTGCTCAGGTGAAGATTTTGACCTGACATTTGGTCTGCTCCATACGGTAGAAAAATCTGCAGAGATTCTGGTGAAGATTCTTTCTATGACTCCAAATAAACTTCAGACTATTACACCGGACAATTTCCGTTCACTTGCAAAAGATTTCAAGGTAAGTCTGCCTGAAGAGTTTTTGTATGAGAAACAGTAAAATAATCAACATACAAGTTGGTACATGTACCGTACAAGTGCTATAATACAGATATTAAGAGATTTTCCGGGTGGGATATGCAGAAAAAAGCCGGAACATCTGAAAGCTGTTGTAAAAGAATATCTGAAAAGCAAAAGGAGAGGTACGAATCATGCTGGAGAAATTAAAAGAGGAAGTTTACAAAGCAAACATGGATCTTCCAAAATACGGACTTGTTACATTTACATGGGGAAATGTAAGCGGAATCGACAGAGAATCAGGACTTTTTGTCATCAAACCAAGTGGGGTTGATTATGATCTGCTGACACCGGATGATATGGTTGTTGTAGACCTGAATGGAAATAAGGTAGAAGGAAAATACAATCCATCTTCTGATACAGCAACTCATGTAGAACTGTACAAAGCATTCCCGAATATCGGAGGAGTTGTACATACACATTCTTCATGGGCAACAAGCTGGGCACAGGCCGGAAGATCAATCCCATGTTATGGAACCACACATGCAGATTATATTTATGGTGAAGTTCCATGTGCACGCTGCCTGGAAGGCAAGGAATTTGAAGAATATGAGAAAAACACAGGACTTCTGATCGTAGACCTGTTTAAGGACAAAGATTATGAAGCAGTACCTGCAGTACTTTGCAAAAACCATGGACCATTTGCATGGGGCAAGGATGCTCATGAAGCAGTACATAATGCAGTTGTTCTTGAGGAAGTTGCCAAGATGGCATCCCGCTGTGAGCTGATCAATCCACAGGTAAAACCTGCACCACAGGATCTGCAGGATAAGCACTACTTCAGAAAACATGGTGCAAATGCATATTATGGACAGGGAAATAAATAATTGCTGATCTGAAAATAAAAGATATGAACTTGTTAAAGATATAAAAAATCTCCCGGATAAGAGTAAGCGCTTCTCTTATCCGGGAGATTTTTTGTAGCAGAAGAAACAAGGAAAATTCTTCTGCCATATTGCAGAAAGTCCGGGCAATTTTCTGCAACTTTATCGAAGGAGGAGAACGTTTCAGGGCAGACCGTTAGCATGAATGCAAAAGATGTCATGATCCTTGAAAGATAATAACAGCTGAACTTTAATATTGTATGGTTCGTTTAATTTGCAGTAAACGGGACAGCAACATTTTATTTTGCACCTTAACAATTACATATATTTACCTTATAATGAACTCATAAGAAAATGCAAGAAATTAGGTTGATATACCGGAATAGTAACAGTAAGGATTTCAGACAACCGGAGGAAATGCATATGAAAGAGCAGCAGGAAAAAATAAGAGTATTAGATCCACATATAATACTGATATTATTTATATCAGCGTTTGTATTCGGCATAGGAATGCTGATGATTTTCCTGGAAAGAAAGGAAATAAGAACAGAGGGATATGAATTTATAATTTTTAGTGTGGAAATATTAATGTTGCTGTTAATCTTGTATTATATGAGAACTGTTGTGCTGAGCAGAGAAGGCTGTACGGTATCCTGGCTGTTTTGGAAGAGAAATTATAAATGGGAAGAGCTTGCTGTTATCAGAGAGGATGTCTGGTATACATATGGTAAAGGAGGGAGCATACGTTATCAGGGGATTGTATTTTCCAAATATGCAGTAAATAAGAAGAAAAAGAAATATACTACCAGGATGATCGTTGATGCGTTTCCGCTTTCAGATTGTTTTTACATTACTTTTGATGAACATGGCAATGTTTTTTCTTATAAATTAGAAAAAGGAAAAAAGCAAGTTATTAGAAAAATGTACGTAAATGTTCGTGAAAAAATGAAGGAATGGGGAGTGGAGGCAGAAAAAGGAGAGGGAATAAAAGAAGAAGAAAAACAAAGACAATATGATGAAATGATAGAATTGAGGAGGCAACAAAGAAAAAAAATTCAAAGCAAAGGAGCAGACTGTACAAATTTAAAAGAATATCAGCAAGAAGTAATAAAGATCAGAGATTTTTTGCAGATAACCATGGTAATACTTATTACGGTACTGCTTATTTGGACAGGGCTGTCTGCTGAAGAGGGAGAAAGAATTCCAATATTGATTCTTGAGTTTTTGATTGATGCACCATTATTGTTTTTCTCTTCAAAAGTCGTAACATTAAGTAAAGAAGGCTGCAAAATATCGTATCTGTTTTTCAAAAAAATGTATAAATGGGAAGAACTTGAAATTATACGTGAAGATTATTTTCCAAGTTTCCGAGACAGGAGAAGCAGAGGGATTGTTTTTTCTAAAAGAAAAAAGAATAAAGCGGGATATATATATACAACACGGGAAATTGTAGGATCAGGTCATATTTTAGAGTGTTTTTATATTGTTCTTGATGCAGATGGAAATATACATTTATATAAGCGTCTGGCAGCAAAGGATGGCAAAACAAAACTGAGAAAAGTAGCTGTAAATATTCCCCAAAAATTAGCGGAATGGGGAGTAGAAATGGAAAAAATGATGAAATATACAGGAGGAACTTATGATTTATAAGAAGATTGAAATTGCAGTAGACGGATATAAAGAAACTGCAGATTTATACACTTATTTTCTGGATAATTCCATTGAAATGCATATCAACAGAAAGCGTCCGGTAGTTGTGATCTGCCCGGGAGGCGGGTATGCTATGACTTCTGACAGAGAAGCAGAACCGATCGCCATGCAGTATCTGGTAAGGGGATATCATGCAGTGATCCTGCGCTATAGCGTAGAACCTGCCAGATATCCACTGGCACTCTTGCAGCTTGCGAAGTCTGTTGCTTTTTTAAGAAAAAATGCTGCAGAGTTTCATATTGATACGAATAAAATTGTTCTGCAGGGCTTTTCCGCAGGTGGTCATCTGGCAGCAAGTCTTGGCGTTTTCTGGAAGAAAGATTTTATTGCACAGACACTTGGGGTAACTTCTGATATGGTGAAACCAAATGGTATGATCTTAAGTTATCCGGTGATCACTTCCGGTGAGTTTGCACATACAGGTTCCTTTGAATGCTTGCTTGGAGAGGATTATAATGATCTTGATAAGAGAAAAGAACAGTCTCTGGAATTCCAGGTATCTAAAGATACACCAACCACATTCCTGTGGCATACAGTGACAGATGATTGTGTTCCTGTAGAGAATTCTCTGTTGTTCTTCAATGCGTTGCGCAAATTTGAAATTCCGGTAGAAATGCATCTTTATCCGGTTGGCGGACATGGTTTAAGTCTTGCAAACGAAGAGACAAGCCACGAAGACGGCGGCTGTGTACAGAAAGAATGCCAGTCCTGGATAGAACTGGCATGCAAGTGGATGCAGAATATATAATACACGATAAAGAATCTGTCTGAGTGTATGTGAAATCGAGTTGGAATAAAATACATTCTGATCTATAGTGAACAGTAACGTAAAATAAGATAATAAAAAATAATAAGGCGGCATTGTGCCGCCTTTATTATTTATGTTATACTGAAATATAAAGCTAATGTCAGAGGATGATGAAAGTATAGTATATTTTTAATTTTCTTTAAAAAGATACTATCACAACAGAAATGGAGATTATATGATTGAGTTAGGAAAAAAACAGAAATTAACAGTAGTAAAGTCCGTAGATTTTGGTGTATATCTGGGTGAGGATATGCAGGCAGATGCAAAGAACCGTGTTCTTCTTCCGTCCAGACAGGTTCCGGAAGGAACAAAAGAAGGCGACAGCATTGAAGCATTTATCTACAAGGATTCTCAGGATCGTCTTATTGCAACAACAAAAGAACCGAAGCTTCAGGTAGGTCAGACAGCAGTTCTGAAAGTCTCTCAGGTAACAAGGATTGGTGCATTCCTTGACTGGGGACTGGAGAAAGACCTTCTGCTTCCATATCATGAACAGACTCTGAAAGTAAGAGAGGGAGAAGATGTGCTGGTAGCACTCTATATTGACAAGAGCAGTCGTCTCTGCGCAACTATGAAGGTTTATCATTATCTTTCCACCAGAACTCCTTATGTAGTGGGAGATATGGTGAAGGGCCGTGTTTATGAGATCAGCGACAGATTCGGTGTATTTGTGGCAGTTGATGATAAATATTCCGCACTGATCCCTGCAAGAGAAGCCAAGGGAAAATACCGCCCGGGCAAGATCCTTGAGCTGCGTGTCAGCGAAGTAAAAGAAGACGGAAAAATGAACGTCACAGATCGTCAGAAAGCATATCTTCAGATCAATGAGGATGCGGAGAATGTCCTTGAAGTAATCAATGAATTTGCAGGTGTTCTTCCATTTGATGACAAGGCATCACCGGAAGTGATCCAGCGAGAATTTGGTCTGAGTAAGGGAGCATTTAAACGTGCCATTGGCCATCTGATGAAGGAAGGCAAAGTAGAGATTAAGGACAAGAGAATCTACGCGAAATAGTAACAGACAAGCAAGTCCCCACCCAATGATTATTGCTTTTCGCAATTGAAGCATGGGACTTACCTGATTCAGTTAAATTTATAAAAATATGCTGCGATAAAATTGCAGATATTAGAACAGGAGAGAAATAGAGTTGGAGTTTACACATCTTCACGTCCATACAGAATACAGTCTGCTGGATGGTTCCAATAAGATAAAAGAATATGTAGCCCGTGTCAAAGAACTTGGCATGGACAGTGCGGCGATCACAGATCATGGAGTTATGTATGGTGTGATTGATTTTTATCGTGCAGCAAGAGCCGAGGGAATCAATCCGATTCTGGGATGTGAGGTTTATGTAGCCCCCGGCTCCCGATTTGACCGTGAAGCAGGAAGCGGCGAAGACAGATATTACCACCTGGTTCTTCTGGCAGAAAATAATCAGGGGTATGCCAACCTGATGAAGATAGTATCAAAGGGTTTCACAGAAGGTTTCTATTATAAACCTCGAGTAGACCTTGCGGTATTAAAAGAGTACCATGAGGGAATTATCGCATTAAGTGCCTGTCTGGCAGGTGAGGTTGCCAGATATCTTCAGAGAGGCATGTATGAGGATGCAAAGGCAGCAGCTCTTCGTTATCAGGATATTTTTGGAAAAGGCAATTTCTTCCTGGAATTACAGGATCATGGAATTCCTGCGCAGAGACTGGTAAATCAGGAACTTCTCCGTATGCACGAAGAAACAGGGATTGACCTTGTGGCAACCAATGATGTGCATTATACAAGGGCGGAGGATGCTGATCCTCATGATATTCTTCTCTGTCTGCAGACAAACAAGAAACTGGCAGACGAGGACAGAATGCGTTATGAGGGCGGCCAGTATTATGTGAAATCCCCGGAAGAAATGGCAGAACTTTTCCCATATGCTTTGGAGGCCCTGGAGAATACTCATAAGATTGCACAGAGATGTCATGTTGAGATTGAATTTGGCGTGACTAAGCTTCCAAGATTCGATGTGCCGGATGGTCTTACATCCTGGGAATATCTGAACAAGCTATGCTTCGAGGGACTGGAGGAACGTTATCAGCCGGTTACAGAGGAATTAAAAGCTCGTCTGAATTACGAATTATCTACTATAAAAAATATGGGCTACGTGGATTACTTCCTTATAGTATGGGATTTTATTAAATATGCCCGCGATCATGACATTATGGTAGGACCGGGACGTGGCTCTGCAGCGGGAAGTCTGGTTGCTTATACCTTGGGCATCACACAGCTTGATCCTATTCGCTATGATCTGCTCTTTGAGCGATTTCTGAATCCGGAACGAGTATCTATGCCTGATATTGACGTTGACTTCTGCTTCGAAAGAAGGCAGGAGGTTATTGAATATGTCCGCCGTAAATATGGGGATGATTGTGTGGTTCAGATCGTTACTTTTGGTACGCTGGCAGCCCGTGGTGTGATCCGGGATGTGGGCCGTGTACTGGATATGCCTTATGCACAGGTGGATTCCATTGCGAAAATGATCCCGCAGGAATTAAATATTACTATAGATAAAGCCCTTACTATGAACCCTGAGCTGAAAAAAGCATATGAAGAGCAGGATGAAATTCATTATCTGATCGATATGGCAAGACGTCTGGAGGGACTTCCAAGACATACTTCCATGCATGCAGCCGGTGTGGTTATCAGTCAGAAAGATGTTTCTGAATATGTACCGCTTTCCAGAGCGTCGGATGGTTCCATTGTCACACAGTTTACCATGACAACACTGGAAGAATTGGGACTTTTGAAAATGGACTTCCTGGGACTTCGTACCCTGACTGTGATCCAGAATGCAGTAAAGCTGATCCAGAAGGATGCAGGAGTGACTCTGGACATGCAGAAAATCAATTATGATGATAAAAAGGTTTTGGATTCCCTCGGCACCGGTCGTTCTGATGGTGTATTTCAGCTTGAAAGTGCGGGAATGAAAAACTTCATGAAGGAACTGAAGCCTCAGAGCCTGGAAGATGTGATCGCAGGAATTTCTCTTTACCGTCCGGGTCCCATGGATTTTATCCCTCAGTATATCCGGGGCAAAAACCGTCCGGATACCATCCGTTACGACTGCCCTCAGCTGGAGCCAATCCTGAAGCCTACTTATGGGTGTATTGTCTATCAGGAACAGGTTATGCAGATCGTTCGTAACCTGGCAGGTTATACTCTGGGCCGAAGCGACCTGGTGCGCCGTGCAATGTCCAAAAAGAAGGCCTCTGTCATGGAAAAGGAGCGCCAGAACTTTGTTTACGGAAATGAAGCAGAGGGAGTTCCAGGCTGTATTGCAAATGGAATTGATGAGGCAACGGCAAATAAAATCTATGATGAAATGATTGATTTTGCCAAATATGCCTTTAATAAGTCCCATGCAGCAGCCTATGCAGTTGTTTCCTACCAGACAGCCTATCTGAAGTACTATTATCCTGTAGAATTTATGGCTGCACTTATGACATCGGTTATTGATTTTCCCAATAAGGTTGCAGAATATATTTTGGTCTGCAGACAGATGGGGATTAAGATCCTGCCGCCGGATGTGAACTGTGGAATGTACGGATTCTCTGTAGATAATGGTGCGATCCGATATGGTCTGTCCGCTATAAAGAGTGTGGGACGTCCGGTTATTGAAAGCTTGGTAAGAGAGAGGGAAGAGAACGGACAATATCGTTCCCTGAAGGATTTTATGGAACGAAACTCTCCGCAGATGAATAAGCGAGCAGTAGAAAACTTTATCAAAGCAGGTGCGCTGGATTGCCTGGATGGTAACCGCCGCCAGAAAATGCTGGTTTATCAGAAGATTTCAGACAGTATCAGTCAGGATAAGAAGAATTCACTGGCAGGCCAGATGAGCCTTTTTGATCTGGTAAGCGAGGAGGACAAGAAAGAATTTGAAATCCGTATGCCCGATGTGGAGGAATTCGGAAAAGAGGAACTTCTGGGATATGAGAAGGAAGTTCTGGGAATCTACCTCAGTGGTCATCCTCTGGAAAATTACCGGGAAATGATGGAGAAAACCATTTCTGCGAAAACCTCGGATTTTCAGCAGGATGAAGAAACAAATCTTCCGAAAGTCATGGATGGTCAGAAAGTAATTATCGGTGGAATGATTACGGATAAAACCATCAAATATACAAAGAATAATAAGGTTATGGCATTCCTCACAGTGGAGGATCTGGTAGGAACAGTGGAGGTAGTTGTGTTTCCCAGAGATTATGAGAAAAGTCAGCAGTTCCTGAATGAAGAAGGCAGAGTATTTATTCAGGGCAGAGTATCTGCAGAGGACGATCGCGCCAGTAAACTGATCCTTGAAAAAATCCGTCCCTTTGACAATATGCCAAGGGAAATCTGGATACAGTTTGACAATAAAGAAAGCTACACACAGCAATCTCAGGAATTGCTTGCAGACCTCAGACGTTCACCGGGTGACAGTGCTGTTGTGATCTACCTGAAAGACGTAAAGGCCATAAAGAAGCTTCCGGTTGGATATCATGCACAAATTCAGGACTCATGGCTGAACTATATGTACGAAAAATATGGTAAAACCAATGTTAAAGTTGTAGAAAGAGGATTGAAAAACTTATAGAAATGCGCTAAACTATACCCGAATATGTGTATAGTAAAAATGAGATAGATTCAGAAGATGGAGGAAGAAAAGATGGCAGAAAACAAGATAAAAACCATTGGTGTCCTTACCAGCGGTGGTGACGCACCTGGAATGAATGCTGCAATTCGTGCAGTTGTCAGAAGAGGTTTAAGCAATGGATTAAATGTAAAAGGTATTCTGAAAGGATACAATGGTCTGTTAAACGAAGAGATTATTGACATGAGCGCAAAAGATGTATCTGATACAATCGAGCGTGGAGGTACAATCCTTTATACAGCACGTTGTGCAGAATTCCGTACAGAAGAAGGCCAGAAACGTGGAGCAGAGATCTGCAGAAAACATGGAATTGACGGACTTGTTGTCATCGGTGGTGACGGATCCTTCGCAGGTGCTCAGAAGCTTGCGAATCTCGGAATCAATACAATCGGTCTTCCTGGAACAATCGACCTTGACATTGCATGTACAGAATATACCATCGGATTTGATACAGCTGTAAACACAGCAATGGAAGCAATTGATAAAGTACGTGATACTTCCACTTCTCATGAGAGATGCAGTATCATCGAGGTTATGGGACGTGGTGCAGGATATATTGCTCTGTGGTGCGGTATTGCCAACGGTGCTGAGGACGTTCTGGTTCCTGAGAAATATGACTATGATGAGCAGAAGCTGATCAATAACATTATCGAGAGTCGTAAGAAAGGCAAAAAGCATCACATCATCATCAATGCAGAAGGTATCGGTCATTCTGAAGCAATGGCAAAACGTATCGAAGCTGCCACAGGTATCGAAACACGTGCTACAATCCTTGGACACATGCAGCGTGGTGGAAGCCCGACATGTAAAGACCGTGTATATGCATCTATGATGGGTGCTCTGGCTGTAGACCTTCTTATTGCAGGCAAGACATGCCGCGTTGTCGGATATCGTCACGGTGAATTCGTAGACTTCGATATCAATGAAGCACTTGCTATGCAGAAGGGTATCTCTGACTATCAGTGGGAAGTATGCCAGTCACTTTCTCATAACTATGATAAAAACAACAAATAACAAATGAATAAAAAGATGCAGTTATATAACAGACTGCATAAATTAAATACTGCTCAGATAATTACCCTCGGTTTTGCGGGAGTGATTATCTTAGGGGGATTACTTCTGTGGCTGCCGTTTTGTACGGCACCCGGATACCACACATCTTTTACAGATGCCATGTTTACTGCAACCACAAGTATATGTGTAACAGGGCTTGTGACAGTTGTTACGGCAACTCACTGGACTCTGGCAGGCAAGCTTATTATTCTTGTCCTGATCCAGATCGGAGGTGTGGGACTGATTTCCCTGGGCAGTATTATTTTTATAAGTCTGAGAAAGAAAATATCGCTGAGGAACCGGCGTGTTATCCAGGAGTCCTATAATATGGACAGAATGGGTGGAATGGTCAGGCTGGTGAAGAAAGTTCTGATCTGTGTGTTTGGAGCAGAAGGAATCGGTGCAGTGTGTTATGCAGTTCGATTTATTCCGCAGTTCGGTCTGGCAAAAGGTCTGGGATACTCTGTTTTTACGGCAGTATCTGCATTCTGTAATGCTGGTATTGATCTGCTGGGAGAGGATAGCCTGGCTCAGTATGTTGCTGATCCGATCGTAAACTTTACAAGTGTAGGATTGATCATTATGTCAGGTCTTGGGTTTGTGGTCTGGTGGGATATCTGGGATAAGATCAAACGAGTCATCAGAGGGAAACTTCCTGTGGGACGTGTGTTTAAAAATCTCCGTCTTCACAGTAAGATCGTGTTGATGATGACGCTGATACTTGTTGTGGGCGGTACAGTACTGATCTTTCTGTTTGATCATGGAAATCCTGAAAGTATCGGGACATATTCGCCGGGAACGAAGTGGATGGCATCTTTGTTCCAGTCAGTTACCACAAGAACAGCCGGATTTTTCACTGTAAGCCAGGAGAGATTTTCCAATGCAACTTATATGCTGTGCCTGATATTGATGTTGATCGGCGGTTCCCCTATGGGAACAGCAGGTGGAATTAAGACAACAACAGTTGCGGTCCTTCTGCTGAGTCTGAAATCCAATCTTCAGGGAAAACGGGATGTGGAAGTACACCACAGGAGAATCAGAGACAGCTATATCCGTTCTGCCATCGTAGTGACAGGTATGGTACTTACAGTACTTATTCTCATGAGTATGCTGTTGTGTGCAGCCATGCCGGAAGCACCTGTAGAAGATGTTGTTTATGAAATTACATCTGCGGTTGCAACGGTAGGACTTAGCAGAGGGCTGACACCCTGCCTGAATACAGCAGGCAAATGGATCGTGATCCTGACTATGTATCTGGGAAGAATCGGTCCGCTGACTCTGGGAACTGCAGTGACTGTACGTGTACAGAAAATGCCGGCAGATTCACATCTGGCAGAAGAAGATATTATGATTGGATAGTAACGGTTTGGCAGTCAGGCGGATATTCGCAGAGGATAACGAATACATGTTCAGAAAGAGAAATGAGGAAGAAAATGAAGAACAAATCTTATGCAGTGATCGGTCTTGGGCAGTTCGGGATGACGGTAGCCCTTACTCTGGCAGAGGCGAACTGCGATGTACTTGCCATTGACGATAAAGATGATAATGTGCAGGATATCGCAGAGAAAGTTTCCTATGCTGTCAAGGCAGATGTGCGTGATCCGGGAATTTTGGAATCGCTTGGAGTTCAGAACGTAGATGTTGCGGTCATCGCAGTAGCCGAGAATATGGAGGCCAGTATTACAGCAACGATGCAGGTGAAAGAACTTGGAGTTCCTTTTGTCATGGCGAAGGCAATGAATCCTCTTCATGGCAGGATACTGGAGAAAATAGGGGCAGATAAGGTGATTTATCCTGAACATTCCATGGGTATCAGAGTTGCAAGAAATCTTCTCTCCAGTGGATTTGTCGATATGTTTGAGCTTTCTTCTGATTTCAGTATGGCAGAATTTAAGATCCCGCGGGAATGGATAGGAAAAACACTTCGGGAGCTGAAGGTCAGGGAAAAGTATAACATCAATCTGATCGGTCTGAAGCATGGCGATAAGATGAATATGAATGTGGCGCCGGATGAAGTGTTTCCGGCAGACTGCACAGTTGTTGCAGCAGGAGCAAACAGTGACCTGAATAAGGTTTCGGAAAATTGAGGATAAGATATGATCACCAGTGTAAATAACGGACAGGTAAAAAATATCATACAGCTGAACCAGAAAACAAAAGCCCGCAGAGAACAAGGGCTTTTTGTTGCAGAAGGAAGAAAAATGTTCGGCGAAGCACCTAGGGATTGGATTTCGAAGGTGTATGTATCAGAAGCTCTCAGCGGTGATGCAGAACTGATGGCTCAGGTGGAGAAACTTCCATATGAAATAGTAACAGATTCTGTTTTTCGACAGATGAGCGATACGCAGACGCCGCAGGGAATTATGACAGTGCTTAAGAAACCTTCCTATATAATGGAAGATATTCTCGGCGGGAAAAATCCGCTGGTTATGATCCTGGAAGACCTGCAGGATCCGGGAAATGCGGGAACTATTCTCCGTACAGGAGAAGGCGCCGGAGTAAGCGGAGTTCTTCTGACAAAGACCTGCGTGGATATCACAAACCCGAAGGTTATACGATCAACCATGGGTTCTGTCTACAGAATGCCTTTCCTATATGTGGAAAGTGTGGTATCATTAGCACAGGAACTGAAAGACAGAAATATCCGCACATTTGCAGCGCATCTGCATGGTAAGAACTCTTATGATCAGGAATCCTACACAGGAGGAACTGCTTTCCTGATCGGCAATGAGGGAAAAGGACTGACAGATGAAGCGGCAGACAGTGCTGATTGTCTGATACGGATTCCTATGTGTGGAAAAGTAGAATCTCTGAATGCTGCCATGGCATCCGGAATTCTCATGTATGAAGCTGCTCGTCAGAGACGATAGCAGACGAAAGGAGGAGTTTCATGCAGCCTTTGATCTGGCTTGGGATTCTTGCGTTATTGCTGGTTGTAGAGGCAATTACGGCAGGACTGACCACCATCTGGTTTGCCGGCGGCGCACTGGTCGCTGCTATTGCATGTTATGCAGGAGCGAACCTCACTGTACAGATATTGCTGTTTCTGTGTGTTTCATTGGTACTTCTCATCTTTACCAGACCACTGGCAATGAAGTACTTCAACAAAGAAACCATACAGACCAATGCAAACAGTCTGATTGGAAAGAAAGCAGTTGTGATTCAGGAGATTGACAATCTGGCGCAGACAGGCCAGGTTCGTATCAATGACATTGAATGGACTGCACGTTCTGCTGATGACGAAAAAATCGGCGAAGGCACCGTTGTAACGATCGAAGAGATCCGAGGTGTGAAACTTATCGTAAAACAGAATAAGGAGGATTAGTTATGGGCGTGGTTTTTCTGATAGTTATTATCGTTATTGCGGTATGGGTCCTTGCATCCTGCGTCCGCATTGTACCACAGGCATATGCAGTAATCCTGGAACGTCTGGGAGCTTATCAGGCGACCTGGAGTACAGGAATTCACTTCAAGGTTCCGTTTATTGAACGAGTAGCCAGAAAGGTAAATCTGAAGGAACAGGTAGTGGATTTTCCACCGCAGCCGGTTATCACAAAGGATAACGTAACCATGCAGATCGATACTGTCGTATTCTTTCAGATTACAGATCCGAAGCTTTATACTTACGGTGTGGAGAATCCGATCATGGCAATCGAGAATCTGTCCGCAACAACCTTAAGAAATATTATCGGTGACATGGAACTGGATGAGACACTTACATCACGTGAGACGATCAATACCAAGATGAGAGCTTCTCTTGATGAAGCTACTGATCCATGGGGAATCAAGGTCAATCGTGTGGAACTGAAGAACATTATTCCTCCGGCAGCTATCCAGGATGCAATGGAGAAACAGATGAAAGCTGAGCGTGAACGTCGTGAAGCAATCCTGATCGCAGAAGGTCAGAAGAAATCTACGATCCTTGTTGCAGAAGGTAAGAAACAATCCGCAATTCTGGATGCAGAAGCTGAGAAACAGGCAGCAATCCTCCGCGCAGAGGCTCAGAAAGAGCGTATGATCAAGGAGGCAGAAGGACAGGCTGAGGCAGTTCTGAAAGTTCAGAATGCCAATGCAGAGGGTATCCGCATGATCAGAGAGGCAGGAGCAGATGAGGCAGTTCTGACACTGAAGAGTCTGGAAGCATTTGCCAGGGCAGCAGACGGTAAGGCAACCAAGATCATCATTCCGTCGGATATTCAGGGAATTGCAGGTCTGGCAAGTTCGCTGAAAGAGATCGTCACTGATCCGAAAGCGGAGACAGACAAATAACAAAAGAGAATAAATGACATCGGGGAGAGAATTATTATGAACTTAAAAGGAAGAAACTTTCTGACACTGAAAGACTTTACACCGGAGGAGATCACATATCTTATTGATTTATCCGCAGAACTTAAAGCAAAGAAGAAAGCCGGCGAGCTTCACGAATATTACAGAGGCAAAAATATTGCACTTATTTTTGAAAAAACAAGTACAAGAACCCGCTGCTCTTTTGAGGTAGCTGCCCATGATCTTGGAATGGGAAGCACATACTTGGATCCGACAGGTTCTCAGATCGGTAAGAAAGAAAGCATTGCAGATACAGCAAGAGTTCTGGGAAGAATGTATGATGGTATCGAATATCGTGGATTTGGTCAGGAAGTCGTAGAAGAGCTTGCAAAACATGCAGGTGTTCCGGTATGGAATGGCCTTACGAACGAATATCATCCGACACAGATGATCGCTGATATGCTGACAATCCGTGAGCATTTCGGAGATTTAAAAGGACGTAAGCTTGTATACATGGGTGATGCCCGTTACAATATGGGTAATTCCCTGATGATTGCCTGCACAAAACTTGGCATGCATTTCGTAGCCTGCACAACTAAGAAATATTTCCCGAATGCAGAGTTAGTTGCTCAGTGCGAGGAATATGCAAAAGCATCCGGCGGAAGCATCACTCTGACAGAGGATGTTCAGGAAGGAACAAAGGATGCAGACGTTATCTATACAGACGTATGGGTATCCATGGGTGAGCCGGATGAGGTATGGACAGAGAGAATCCATGATCTGACACCTTATAAAGTAACAAAGGACGTTATGAAGAACGCGGGAGAGAAAGCAATCTTCCTTCACTGTCTGCCTGCATTCCATGACCTTAAGACAAAGATCGGCAAGGAAATGGGCGAGAGATTCAATCTGACAGACATGGAAGTAACAGACGAAGTATTTGAATCTGAGCAGTCCAAAGTATTTGATGAGGCAGAGAACCGTATGCATACCATCAAAGCTGTTATGGTAGCAACATTAGGAGAGCCGGAGAACAAATAATGGCACATCTGTATAATGAAGAAACAATTTCACAGGCGATAGACACAAAATGGGCGGGCAAAACCGTCCATTTTGCAAAAGAAACAGATTCTACCAATTCATGGATCAAGCGTCTGGCAAAAGATGGTGCAGAGCATGGAACTCTGGCAGTTGCGGAATTTCAGTCTGCGGGAAGAGGGCGTTTTGACAGAAGATGGGAAGCGCCGGAGGGCAGCTCTATTATGATGACACTGCTCTTACGTCCGGAATTTTCACCGCAGTATGCGTCTATGCTGACACTGGTTATGGGAATGGCAGTGGCACAGGCAGCAGAGGAACTGGGGTTTAACGTAAGTATTAAATGGCCCAATGATATTGTGATCTCTAAGAAGAAAATCTGTGGTATCCTGACCGAGATGGGAACAAATGGTGTGAAGATCAATTATGTTCTCATCGGAGTAGGAATCAATGTAAACCTGAAAGAATTTCCGGAAGAAATGCAGGACAAAGCGACTTCACTGATTCTGGAGGGCGGTCATGAATATGACAGAAATCAGGTGATTGCACTGGTGATGAAATATTTCGAGATCAACTATGAGAAATTTATCCAGACCTGTGATTTTACTCATCTGCTGGATGATTATCACAGAATCCTTGCAAATCTGAACCAGCCGGTCAGAGTGATCGATGGTGACAGAAGTTTCGAAGGAATCTGCAGGGGGATTGATGAAAAAGGTGAACTGCTTGTGGAAAGGCAGAATAAAGAAGTTGTGAAAGTCAGCGCAGGAGAGGTTTCGGTGCGTGGACTTTACAGCTATGTATAAAGATTCTGAATAATTTCGAAAGAGGGAAACAGTAATTTATGTATCAGGACAACATTACTCTCTGCGGCGCAAGCGCCTATGAGAAGAAATTTTATTTTAATCAGGATTTCAATGCACTTCCGGATCATGTGAAGAAAGAACTTCAGATCATGTGTGTTCTTTACACAGAGGATGTAGGAGGAATCCTGACTCTGGAATTTGACGAAAACGGCAGACTTCAGTTTAAAACAGAAGCTCTGGAAGCAGATGCCCGCTACGATGAGATCGGAAGCGGACTGAAGATCAAACAGCTTCAGCAGGACAAGAAAGAACTTCTGGAATCTCTGGAAATGTATTATAAAGTATTCTTTCTCGGAGACATCCCGGAAGAAGAACTGAAGAAAACATCGGGCAGTGAGGACTGAATCCATGCGGACAAGGAATGAGCCGGTACGGGCAAGAGAACCATTCATGGAGATGCAGTGGAAAATAGGAAACGTACAGATTGATAATCCGTTTGTTCTTGCACCAATGGCAGGTGTCACAGACCTGCCATTTCGAACGCTCTGTAAAGAGCAGGGGGCCGGACTGATCTGTATGGAAATGATCAGTGCAAAAGCGATTTCTTTTCACAATAAGAACACCATTGCCCTGATGGAGATTGATCCATGTGAGCACCCGGTTTCCATGCAGCTTTTTGGCAGTGAACCGGATCTTATGGCAGAGGTTGCGAAATCCATTGAGGACAGAGATTTCGATATCCTGGACATCAATATGGGATGCCCTGTGCCGAAGGTTGTCAATAACGGTGAGGGATCTGCATTATTGAAGAACCCGAATCTGATTGAAGAGATCGTTCGAAAAGTATCATCTGCGATCAGTAAACCGTTGACTGTCAAGGTGCGAATCGGATTTGAGAATGAACCGGTAGATATTGTTGAGATCGCGAAACGTATTGAGGATGCGGGAGCAGCAGCACTTGCAGTGCATGGGCGCACCAGACAGCAGTACTATTCCGGCACTGCAGACTGGGATACGATCCGCAGGGTAAAAGAAGCGATTACCATTCCTGTAATTGGAAACGGAGATGTAGATTCTCCGCTGAAAGCAGAAGCACTGGTAAAACAGACCGGATGTGATGCTGTTATGGTGGGACGTGCAGTAAGGGGAAATCCCTGGTTGTTCCGCGAACTGAACCATTATTTCCGGACAGGGGAACTGTTGGAACGTCCGTCTGTAGAGGAAATACGTGAAATGATCCTGCGTCATGCCAGAAAACAGATTGAATTAAAAGGGGAGTTCGTAGGAATCCGTGAGATGCGTAAACACGTTGCCTGGTATACTGCAGGTATGCGTCACAGCGCAGGGCTCAGAAGAGAGTCAAACACCATAGAAAGTTATGAAGCTCTGGAGGCGCTTTTATCAAGATTATAATAAAAGTTAAAACAATGTGAAATGAGAAATATAAACAATAGCAAAGGCGCTCGGAATGCTTGACAATCCGGGTGCTTTTTTGTATAATACAGAAATTGTGAATATCCTAGAATAAGTCTGCCCTTTTTCAGGTATGATGTATCAGGAAGCACATAAATCCATGTAGTGATCCGGGGCGAAAAGAAACGCAGAAGACTATACCGGATGTTGAAAGGGAGTAAGGTTATTATGGAAGAAAAGAAAAACTTACTAACTTATGCAGGACTTAAAAAATTAGAAGAAGAGCTGCATGATTTAAAGGTAGTAAAGAGAAAAGAAGTAGCAGAGAAAATTAAGGAAGCCAGAGAACAGGGCGACTTATCTGAGAATGCGGAATACGATGCAGCGAAAGACGAACAGAGAGACATTGAAGCACGTATCGAAGAAATCGAGAAGATCTTAAAGAATGCTGAAGTTGTTGTAGAGGACGAAGTAGATCTGGACAAGATCAGCGTTGGATGTAAGGTTAAAGTACACGATTTTGAATTCGAAGAAGACATCGAGCTGAAGATCGTAGGTTCCACAGAGGCTAACAGCCTTGAAGGCAAAATCTCCAACGAATCTCCCGTAGGAAAAGCACTTATCGGTGCGCATACAGGCGATGTAGTAGAAGTAGAGATGCCGGCAGGAATCATGAAATACAAAGTTCTGGAGATTCAGAGAAACGTATAAGAGACAGATGACTGAGGTGCGCGTAGAGATTTATCATGCAAAGGCATAACGCGCACCTTTCTCTGACTATATAAGCAGATAATAAGAAGACAATAAGAAGTTTGTTATTTCTTATTTTTGTCTGTATATCTGATAAATTGATATTTGAAAATACAGGATTCTGTTGAATGGAATTTTCTGTTACATCTGATATCACATGGAAATGTAGAATAAATGTAACTATTCAGTAGTCTACTATCCCGCGAGGTGTTTTGGCACGTAAGTACCAAAATCCCGAGACATACAAGCCAAAATGCCATCACCGCAGGTGATTTTTAATGCATTTTGGCTCGTAACTGTGAAGGTACTGAACAGTTATGAACAAATAATAATTATACAAGTATATAAGGAGGAACCAAGGTGGCACAGCAGAAGCAGGAACAGGATTTAAACCAGTTACTGAAGGTACGTCGCGATAAACTGGCAGATCTTCAGGCTAATGGAAAAGACCCATTTCAGATCACAAAGTTTAACCAGACTCATCACTCAATGGAAGTGAAGAGTCTTTATGAAGCACATGAGGCAGAACTTCTCAAAGATCGTGCAGAAGTAGATGTAACAGGTCTTGATGAAGAACAGGCAAAGGAAGCTGTTAAGAAAGATTACGAAGAGAGAAGAGAAATCATGGACGCAAGCCCGATCCACGTAGCGATCGCAGGCCGTATGATGTTCAAGAGAGTTATGGGTAAGGCTTCTTTCTGCAATATCCAGGATTTACAGGGAAATATTCAGGTATATGTAGCAAGAGATGCGATCGGAGCAGATTCTTATGCAGATTTTAAGAAATCCGATATCGGTGATATCTTCGGACTGGAAGGTTTTGCATTCAGAACAAGAACAGGTGAGATTTCTATCCATGCAGAAAGCATGACTCTTCTTTCCAAGAGCTTACAGATTCTTCCTGAGAAATTCCATGGACTGACAGATACAGATATGCGTTATCGTCAGAGATATGTAGACCTTATCATGAATCAGGACAGCAAGAACGTATTTATCAAACGTTCCCAGATTCTGAAAGAAATCCGTAACTTCCTTGCAGACCGTGACTTCATGGAAGTGGAAACTCCGATGCTGGTTGCAAATGCAGGCGGTGCTGCAGCAAGACCGTTTGAAACTCATTATAATGCACTGAACGAAGATGTTAAGCTTCGTATTTCTCTTGAACTTTATCTGAAGAGACTGATCGTTGGTGGTCTTGAGAGAGTTTATGAGATCGGACGTGTATTCCGTAATGAAGGTGTAGATACCCGTCATAATCCGGAGTTTACTCTGATGGAGCTTTATCAGGCATATACAGATTATGAAGGCATGATGGAACTGACTGAGTCTATGTTCCGTTATCTGGCAGAGAAGGTTTGTGGTTCTGCGAAGATTTCCTACAATGGTATCGAGATCGACCTCAGCAAACCTTTTGAACGTCTGACCATGAATGATGCGATCAAGAAATATGCAGGAATTGACTTTGATGAAGTTGCAGATGATGAAGCAGCTAAGAAGCTTGCAGATGAGCATCATATTGAATATGAAGAACGTCATAAGAAGGGTGATATCATCAACCTGTTTTTCGAGGAATACTGTGAAAAAGAACTGATCCAGCCAACATTTATCATGGATCATCCGATCGAGATTTCTCCGCTGACAAAGAAGAAACCTTCTGATCCGAATAAGGTAGAGCGTTTCGAGCTGTTCATTAATACATGGGAAATGTGTAACGCATATTCCGAGCTCAATGACCCGATTGACCAGAGAGAGCGTTTCAAAGCACAGGATGCTCTTGCTGACGCAGGAGATGAGGAAGCAAACCACACAGATGAAGACTTCCTGAATGCACTGGAGATTGGTATGCCGCCTACAGGTGGTATCGGATACGGAATCGACCGTCTGGTTATGCTGCTTACAGACAGCCAGGCAATCCGTGACGTACTGCTGTTCCCGACAATGAAGTCCCAGGGCGCTGCTAAGAACGAAGCAAACAACGTTGCGCAGGCTAAAACGGTTTCAGAAAAGCCCGTTGAGAAGATCGATTTTTCAAAGGTAGAAATCGAACCATTGTTCAAAGATGAGGTAGATTTTGAGACTTTCAGCAAGTCCGATTTCCGTGCAGTAAAGGTAAAAGAGTGTGTCGCAGTGCCGAAGTCAAAGAAACTTTTACAGTTTACTCTGGATGATGGAACAGGCGTAGAACGTACCATTTTAAGCGGTATTCACGCATTCTACGAACCAGAAGAACTGGTAGGTAAGACACTTATAGCTATCACAAATCTGCCACCTAGAGCAATGATGGGAATTGAATCTTGTGGAATGTTACTTAGTGCAATCCATGAGGAAGAGGGCGAAGAAAAACTTCATCTTCTGATGGTAGATGACCATATTCCGGCTGGTGCAAAATTATATTAATATCAGGACACTTCGCTTTTAGTGAAATACTAAAGGCGGAGTGTTATTTATGTTATAGGAAATTACTCTGTAATGTTCCTATAACATAAATAACACTCCGGGCAGGATCGCACTGCGATGGAGAGTAATGATACTGCTGCAGGTATGCCATATATGGCATATATAAGGCACAAAAAGGAATATGTCAATATCCCCCCGCAGGGCTTACTGATGTCAGAATTGTCTGATATCATAAAAGCCAGTTACCAATAAAGAAAAAGCGAGGGAACATGAAATGAAAAAGGGTTTATTGACAATGGCCGGAGTGCTTCTGACTGTATCACTGGTCAGTGCCGGAACAACAGTGCCTGTACTGGCAGAGGAAGAAACAACACTGGTATACGGAAGCGGAGATTATACCAGGATCAATCCTGCTATGGATGAACATGGAGAGATCAATATTCTGATCTTCAACGGTTTAACTGCACATGACGGAGATAATCAGGTAGTTCCGGGACTGGCAGAGAGCTGGGATTTTGATGATGAAACCAATACTTATACATTCCATATGGCAGAAGATGCCAAGTGGCAGGACGGCGAACCTGTGACAGCAGAGGATGTTAAATTTACTATTGAAGCGATCATGGATCCGGAAAACGGTTCTGAGAATGCACCCAACTACGAGGACGTAGAAGAGATCAATGTTATTGATGATCATACGGTTGCGTTCAAGCTTGAGGACAAAAACGTTGCATTCCTTGACTATATGACAATGGCGGTTCTTCCTAAGCATCTGCTTGAGGGAGAAGATATGCAGACTTCTGACTTCTTCCGTAATCCGGTAGGAACAGGTCCATACAAGATTGAATCCTGGGATGAGGGACAGGTGATCACCCTGGTTAAGAACGAAGACTATTTTAAGGGTGAGCCTTCCATTGATAAAGTTGTATTCAAGATCGTACCGGATGACAATGCGAAAGCACTTCAGTTAAAATCCGGAGAACTTGATATGGCATTATTAACACCAAAGGATGCGGCGACTTTTGCAGATGATGATGCATATACATGCTATGATATGAAGACTTCTGACTATCGTGGAATCATGTTTAACTTTGGAAATGAATACTGGCAGAAAAACCGTGATCTGATCCCGGCAGTATGCTATGGACTTGACCGCCAGGCAATCATCGACGCAGTTATCCTGGGACAGGGAATGCCGGCTTATGGTCCTCTTCAGAGAAATATCTATAATTATGAAGATGTAGAGCATTATGATTACAATCCTGAAAAAGCAAAAGAAATTCTGGAAGCTGCAGGATGCGAGATGGGTGATGACGGATTCTATTATCGTGACGGCGAAAAAGTGGGATTTGTAATCAGCGTAAGTGCAGGAGATCAGGTACGTATTGATATGGCTCAGATCGCAGCACAGGAACTGAAAGAGATTGGCATGGATGTATCAGTAGAGATCCCTGCACAGACAGACTGGGCAGGACAGATGGCATTCCTGATCGGATGGGGAAGCCCATTTGACGCTGACGACCATACATACAAAGTATTCGGAACAGATAAGGGAGCAAACTACTCCGGCTACTCTAATGCAGACGTTGACAAGTATCTGAAAGAAGCAAGACAGTCAGCTGATCCGGAAGTTCGTGCAGAAGCCTATGCTAATTTCCAGAAAGCTCTGGCAGAGGATCCGGCTTATGCAATGATCTGCTATATTGATGCCAACTATGTTGCTGACAGCAATATTAAAGGAATCGATCCTGATACAATTATGGGACATCATGGAGTTGGAATCTTCTGGAATGTAGCAGACTGGACTATTGAATAATAAAATGATATCAGGGTCAAAAGGTCAAAAAGCCATTCATGCTTGCGCCATAAGACCTTTGACTCTAACATCATAAAAAAGATAAAGGTTGTGACGGGGGCACTAAAGGTGCCCCCTTTTTACACGAGCGGAAAAAGGATTAAAAATGGAACATTTATTAGAGGTTAAAAATCTTTCAGTCAGCATTAACGGTCCTGCCGGAGAAGTCCAGGCAGTAAGAGATGTGTCTTTTTCATTAAAAAAGGGAGAGGTGCTGGCTATAGTTGGAGAATCCGGATGCGGGAAGAGTGTGCTTTGCAAAAGTATCATGAAGCTTTTGCCGCCAAGTGCAAAGATTAAAGAGGGAAGCATCTGTGTGAACGGACAGGATATCACCTGTTACAGGGAAAAGGAGATGCAGAAACTGCGTGGAAGAGTTTTTTCCATGATCTTTCAAGATCCTATGACATCCCTGAATCCAACTATTAAAATCGGAAAACAGATTGGGGAAGCAGTGGTGATCCACAATAAGAATTACACGAAGGAACAGGTAAATAAGAAGGTTCTGGAACTTATGGAACTGGTAGGTATCTCCCATCCAAAGGAACGATATCATCAGTATCCCTGGCAGTTCTCCGGAGGAATGCGTCAGAGATGTGTTATGGCCATTGCTCTGGCAGCAGATCCGGATATTTTATTTGCAGATGAACCAACTACTGCATTGGATGTGACCATACAGGCACAGATCCTGGATCTTCTGCGGGAAATACAGATGAAGCTTGGAACAGCTACCATACTGGTATCCCATGATCTGGGAGTGGTTGCACGTGTGGCAGACAGAGTAGCAGTCATGTATGCAGGCAAGATCGTAGAGATCGGTACAGCAGAGGAAGTGTATTATGATCCCAGACATCCATATACATGGGGGCTGATGAGATCACTGCCTGCATTTGCAAATGGAAAAGAAAGCTTGTACACTATCCCCGGCATGCCTCCTACTTTGATAGATCCGCCGAAAGGTGATGCTTTTGCATGTCGAAATGAATATGCCCTGAATATTGATTATGAAGAAATGCCGCCGATGTTTAAGATAACAGATACTCATTATGCGGCAACCTGGCTGTTGGATCCAAGAGCACCGCAGATCAAATCACCTATGGGAGGAACAGCGCATGAGTAAAGAAGTTTTATTGGATGTCAGGCATCTGGCTCAGCAGTTTCATCTGACAAAAAAGATCAAGGTAAAGGCTGTAGATGATGTCTCATTTCAGATCCATAAAGGTGAGATCTTTGGTCTGGTAGGGGAATCCGGTTCAGGAAAGTCCACAGTTGCCAGATGTCTGATGAATATATATCAGCCGGCTCAGGGAGAAATCTGGTATAAAGATGTAAATATCTGCGACAAAAAGGAATTCAAAAAGCATAAAAAAATGCTGCAGACCCGCCGCCAGATGATATTTCAGGATTCCGCATCCAGTCTGAACCAGAAAATGAAGGTGTCAGATATTATTGCGGAACCAATGAGAATCCAGCATATCACACCTCCGAGAGGAAGCTTTGTGAAGGAAGCTGCTTTTCAGATGGAATATGTAGGACTTGAGAACAGTTTCCTGGACCGTTATCCATCTGAATTATCAGGGGGACAGAGACAGCGAGTGGCCATAGCCAGATCTCTGTGTATGGAACCGGAATTTCTGGTGGCTGATGAACCGATAGCTTCCCTGGATGTGTCCATACAGGCACAGATCGTCAATCTGTTCCGTCATCTGCAGGAGGAGCATGGATTTACATTTCTGTTTATAGCTCATGACCTGGCTATGGTTGAGTATCTCTGTGACCGTGTGGGAGTTATGTATCATGGAAAACTGGTAGAACTGGCGCCATCAGAAGAATTGTATTCCAATCCGGTGCATCCTTATACAAAAACATTGCTGTCTGCAATTCCTGTTCCTGACCCGATCAGGGAGAGAAAAAGAGTTCTGCAGTACTATGATGGCGAAGGAATGGAAAACAGCGTGTGGACAGAAGTGTCACCCGGACATTTTGCAATGCTTCCGGCTGAAGGAAAGGGGTGCAGTATATAATGAGACAAAAAAAGTTAGTCTACTATGGTAAAAAATGCCTGATATTCCTGATCTCAGTATTTATATTGTCTGTAGCTGTATTTTATGTAGCCCGTCTTGCACCGGGAGATCCGCTGATCTCCTATTATGGTGACCGTACAGAGAAGATGAGTCCGGAAGAACGTGAATGGGCTATGGGAAAACTGGGATTGAACGAACCGATTTCTGTGCAGTATGTGAAGTGGGTAAAAAATGCCTTTCATGGAGAATTTGGAATTTCATTTAAATATAAACAGGATGTGGTAGAAGTGATCGGCGGCCGTATTGGCAATACACTTGTACTTGGAGGAATCGGATTTATCATTATGTTTGCCGGAGCCCTGCTCCTGGGAATCCTGTGTGCCTGGTACGAAAACCGGCTGGCAGACCGGATCCTGTGTAAGCTGGGAACCATATCCAGTTGTATTCCTGAGTTTTGGATGGCTCTGGTCCTGATCCTTGTTTTTTCCGTAAATCTTAAGATCCTGCCAAGCAGTGGAGCTTACAGTACAGGAAATGCAGGAGATATCGGTGACAGAGTGCTGCATCTGATCATGCCTCTGACCATCGTGGTCATGGAGCATTTATGGTATTATGCTTACATGATCCGAAATAAGATCCTTGAAGAGGTTCGCGCAGATTATGTACTTTTGGCAAAGGCAAAAGGCCTGGATAAGAAAAAGCTTATGTTCAGACATTGTGTCCGAAATGTAATGCCTGCTTATCTGAGTATTATGGCCATTGCAGTCCCCCATGTACTTGGAGGAACCTATGTGGTAGAAAGTGTATTCTCTTATCCCGGAATCGGAGCTCTGTCCTATGAGAGTGCCAGATATCATGATTACAATCTGCTGATGCTGCTTTGTATGATGTCAGGAATCCTGGTTATTTTCTGTAATATCGTCAGTCAGACTATTAATGAACAGATAGATCCCCGTATGAAGGATGAAGTAATAACCGAGAAATCGGAGGTAGTAGAAGGATGACCAATCATTTATTTGAACTGGCAGGAAACAGAAAGACAGAAACCGTAATTCCCAAATCAAAGAAAAAGTGGTATCAGGGAAAACCCGTTGTTTCAGCAGTAATCCTGATTCTTATCGTACTGGGCTGTCTGTGTGCGGAACTGATCATGACAAAGGATCCTACTTATATGGATCTGTTAAACTATAATAAAGCTCCTGACAGGGAGTTCCTTTTTGGAACAGATACTATGGGAAGGGATATTTTTTCCATGATCTGGTATGGAGGAAGGATCTCGATCCTGATTGGTGGATTAGCCACTGTTATTTCTACTTTTATTGCAGTGGTAGTCGGCGCCTTCAGTGGTGTGGCACCTGGGTGGCTGGATGAACTGATCATGAGATTTACAGAGATATTTTTAAGTATACCAACTCTGCTTCTGATCATTTTGCTGCAGGCTATTATGGGAGATGCAAATATCCTGAGTCTGTCCTTTGTGATCGGTGTGACCAGCTGGACCAGTATTGCGAAAGTAGTACGCACAGAGGTACGGCAGATACGAAACAGTGAGTATATCATCGCTGCAAGATGTATGGGAGCAGGATTTTTCCGTATTTTGTGGAAGCATCTGGTGCCGAACTTTTTCTCATCCATTATGTTTATGGTAGTTATGAACGTAAGAACTGCAATGATCTCTGAGGCTACTTTAAGTTTTATGGGTATTGGACTTCCGATAGAGGTTATCACATGGGGAAGTATGCTGTCTCTGTCAGATAAGGCATTAATGACAGGTTCCTGGTGGATCATTCTGATCCCGGGACTTTTCCTGATCACCACAGTGCTCTGCCTGACCAATATAGGAAATGCCTGCAGAGAGCAGACAAACAGAAAAGAAAGTAACTTTTAAAATTTGATTGAAATCTCGCTGTCTTGTTGCTGATTTGTCTGATTTATGATATTATGAAAATATCTTAAAAAATCTAAAAAACAAGGCAGGAGTGGTCAAAATGTATCAGGAAGAATACAAACGTTGGTTGGCAGCAGATCTGCAGGATGCGGATCTTAATCCGGAATTATCCAAAATCGAAGGAAACGATGAAGAGATCAAAGATCGTTTCGCAGTAGCGCTGAAATTTGGAACAGCCGGACTTCGCGGAGTACTTGGAGCCGGAACCAACCGTATGAATATTTATGTAGTTCGCCAGGCAACACAGGGACTTGCGAACTGGGTAAAAACACAGGGCGGTAATCAGACAGTAGCCATCAGCTATGACAGCCGTCTTAAGAGTGATGTATTTGCAAAAACAGCAGCAGGCGTACTGGCGGCAAATGATATCAATGTCAGAATTTATGACGCACTGATGCCTGTACCTGCACTTTCCTTTGCAACACGTTACTATGAATGCAATGCAGGTATTATGGTAACAGCATCCCACAACCCGGCTAAGTACAACGGATACAAAGCATATGGTCCTGACGGATGCCAGATGACAGACGATGCAGCTGCCATTGTATATGAAGAGATCCAGAAAACAGACGTACTTACAGGTGCGAAATATATGTCCTTCGCAGAAGGCGTAGAACAGGGAAAAATCCGTTTTGTAGGAGATGACTGCAAGCAGGCTCTCTATGAAGCTATCGAATCCCGTCAGGTTCGTCCGGGTCTCTGCAAGACAGCAGGACTGAAACTGGTTTACAGCCCGTTAAACGGATCAGGACTTGTACCTGTAACTCAGGTATTAAAAGATATCGGAATCACAGATATCACAATCGTTCCGGAACAGGAATATCCGAACGGATACTTCACAACCTGCAGCTATCCGAACCCGGAAATCTTTGCAGCTCTGGAACTTGGATTAAATCTCGCAAAAGAAACAGGTGCAGACTTAATGCTTGCAACTGACCCGGATGCAGACCGCGTTGGTATTGCAATGAAATGCCCGGATGGTTCCTATGAACTGGTAACAGGTAATGAGGTAGGTGTACTCCTTCTTGATTATATCTGTGCAGGCCGCATTGAAAAAGGCACAATGCCAAAGAATCCGGTAGCAGTGAAATCCATTGTTTCCACACCACTTGCAGATGCAGTGGCAGAGCACTATGGAGTAGAACTCAGAAGCGTACTTACAGGATTCAAGTGGATCGGCGATCAGATCGCACAGCTTGAAGCAGCAGATGAAGTAGACAGATTTATCTTCGGATTTGAAGAGAGCTACGGATACCTTGCAGGACCATATGTACGTGACAAGGATGCTGTTATCGGATCTATGCTGATCTGTGAAATGGCTGCATATTACAGAAGCATCGGAAGTTCCCTGAAACAGAGAATGGAAGAGATCTATGCACAGTACGGACGTTACCTGAACAAAGTAGACAGCTTCGAATTCCCGGGATTAAGCGGAATGGATAAGATGTCAGCTCTGATGCAGGGACTTCGTGACAAACCTCTCACAGAGATCGCAGGTCATACTATAGTAAAAGTAACAGATTACCAGAAACCGGAAGAAACAGGACTTCCTGCAGCAAACGTACTGATCTACAAGCTGGATAACGGCGAGACAGTAGTTGTCCGCCCATCCGGAACAGAACCAAAGATCAAGATCTATTACACAACTCTCGGCAAGAACCTGGAAGAGGCAGAAGCTGAGAAAGAGAAGCTTGCAGAAGCATTAAAACCGATCATGGCATAAGCAATTGTAAGCAGAACTGAATAAAATATACTAAACCGGAAAGGCTGTGCTCATTGGAGGTGCAGTCTTTCTTTTTGTAACCCGCAGGGGCCTTACTGTTACTGTGAACAGTAACGACTTACTTGATTCGGTTAAATAGGATTGATATAATTAACACTCTTTGCTACAATAAAAAACAGCGAAAATAAGAATAAGACTGCTTATAAATGAAAGGAAAACATACTATGGAAGAATATGAAGTAATCAGCATCCCGGTATCTGACGGAACAGAACGGGATTTTGCAATCATGGATACCTTTGAATTTGAAGGACAGGGATATCTGGCAGTTTCTCTGATCGAAGGAGATGAGATCCAGGAGGGCGTTTACATTTACCGTTACCACAATGCAGAAGATGGAGATGTTGTGGTAGAGCAGATTACTTTGCCTGCAGAATACAAAAAGGTGACAAAATTTTACGAACAGATGTAAGCAAAAAAATATCTCGAAAAGAACCTGCATCTTGTGATAAAATAAAAAAGAAAATCAAATTTTGGTCAATAAAAACAGGAGGAAAAAACGATGGAGAAATCAACCGTTTATTTTACTGATTTCAGATGTCCGGTTGGCACCAGCCAGCTTGATAAACTGAAGAAACTCTGCGTTACAGCCGGAATCAAAGACATTGATATGGATGGAAAATTCGTGGCTATTAAAATGCATTTCGGAGAACTTGGCAATCTGGCTTTCCTGCGCCCAAATTACGCAAAAGCAGTAGCTGATCTCTGTAAAGAGCAGGGAGGACTTCCGTTCCTCACAGACTGCAACACTCTTTATCCGGGAAGCCGTAAGAATGCACTGGAGCATCTGGAGTGCGCAAATCTCAACGGATTTAACAGCATTTCAACAGGATGCCAGATCATCATCGGTGATGGCTTACGCGGTACAGACGAAGTAGAAGTACCGGTAGTTAACGGTGAATATTGTCAGACTGCACTGATCGGACATGCGATCATGGATGCAGATATTTTTATCAGCTTAAGCCACTTCAAAGGTCATGAAGCAACCGGCTTCGGCGGTGCTCTCAAGAACATCGGAATGGGATGCGGAAGCCGCGCTGGTAAGATGAAACAGCATGCCAGCGGAAAACCTGCAGTAAATGAAGAACTCTGCCGCGGATGCCGTCGCTGCGCGAAAGAGTGCGGAAGTGATGCGATTACATATCCGAATAAAAAAGCAGTCATTGATTATGATAAATGTAAAGGCTGCGGCCGTTGTATCGGAGCCTGCGGTTTTGATGCAGTATACAATCCAAACAGCAGTGCGAATGAACTTCTTGACCGTAAGATGGCAGAATATGCACAGGCAGTCTGTCATGGCCGTCCGCATTTCCATGTAGCACTTGTTCAGGATATCAGCCCGAACTGTGACTGCCATGGCGAAAATGATGCACCAATCCTTCCTGATATCGGAATGTTTGCAAGCTTTGACCCGGTTGCTCTGGATCAGGCCTGCGCAGATGCCTGTCTGAAAGCAACTCCGATCGAGAACAGCCAGCTTGGAGAACATCTGGCAAAACCTGACTGGCATTGCCACCACGACCATTTCAAAGATTCCAACCCGAACATTGAATGGCAGGCAACACTGGATCAGGCAGAGAAGATTGGTCTGGGAACCAGACAGTATGAACTGAAGATTGTGAAATAATATGTTTATCAGCAGTGGAAAATAAATGCGAAAAAGTAATGAACAAAAAGGACTGGATGAATGAACTATATTGTCTTTGACCTGGAATGGAATCAGAATCCTTCGGGAAAGAAAACACGTAACGACAGGCTTCCATTTGAGATTATCGAGATTGGGGCTGTAAAAGTAAACAGCAAAAAAGAAATAACGGATCATTTTCACCGACTGATCAAACCACAGGTCTATAAATGGATTCATGACAGCATCCATGAGGTAATTCATGTAGATTATAAAGATCTTATGAAAGGAGTGCCCTTTGAGCAGGCAGTCAGGGAATTTATTGACTGGTGCGGAGAAGACTGGTACTTTTTTACCTGGGGAAATCAGGACGTGATGGAACTTCAGAGAAATATGAAGTTCTATGGCCTGCTGGATCTGCTTCCCGGACCTGTGACCTATTATGATGTGCAGAAACTATACAGTATCAGTTATGATGACGGTACACACAGGTGTGCATTGGAGCATGCAATCGATGAGCTGAAAATAGAGAAATCCAGGGGATTTCACCGGGCGCTTGCAGATGCCTGGTATACAGCGAAAGTCCTGGAGAAAATAAATAACATAATCATCATCAATCATCCGTCACTGGATGTTTACCAGAATCCAAAGAAGAAAAAAGACGAGATACATATTTCCTATCCGGATCATGACAAATATGTATCCAGAGAATTTGCCACAAGAGAGCGAATCATGAAAGACCGCGAGGTGACTAGCACCAGATGTCCGGTCTGTCATCTGCCTGCAAAGCGCAAACTCCGATGGTTTATGAATAATCCAAAGGTTTATTACAGCATATCCAATTGTGAAGAACATGGACTGATAAGAGGCAAGATCCGCATCCGAAAAACAGAAGATGAGAAATATTTCGCTGTGAAGACATTGCGTTTCACAGATACAGAAGAAGCAGAGGAACTTCGTGAAAGAAAAGAAGTCCTCCGCCTCAGGCGAAAACTAAAAAGAAGCGTTGAGAAGGAAATCTGAAAGGATCTCCTTTTCATATTGCATTCCATATCCGACCATATGGCCGTCTAAATAATATTTACTTTTAATTCGCTTTGGACCGACAGAATTGTTCAGAAGTTTCTGCTTCTTTACAAGCTGGCTCACATCGGTTCCTGTGGGGACAGTTACGTACACATGCCTCATATAATAGAAGGAACACAGATTATTCCAGTCCTTTAACAGGTGCTTTTCGCATGGGAGAAATACTGCCGGTACCGGATCGGTATCTATATTCAAGTCTACTTTTTCAAAATTGTCGAAGCCGTAATCCAGCAGAGAAGTTGTGTCAGGAAAAGCACCGTTTGTAGAATTCAGCACAACTGCAATGAGAATGGAATTTCCTCTCTTGGCATAGGTGACAAGCGTACTTCCCGCTGCATCGGTGTATCCGGTCTTTCCTCCCAGAACCCCATCGTATGCATAAGACTGTCCGGGCATCATCTTATGGTGATTGAGAAGATAACGGGTTTCAGACTGCTTATTAGTCGGAGGAATCTCATAAACCTGTGTGGTCACAAATTTACGGAATCTGGGATTATACCAGGCTGCCTTTGCAATCTTCATCATATCACCTGCGGTGGTATAATGCGTCTCATCCGGAAGACCATTTGGATTATTAAAATGGGTGTTCTTACAGCCAAGCTGAGCTGCCCTCTGGTTCATCAGTTCAACAAACTTCTTTACAGAACCGCTTGTTTTTTCTGCCAGAGCAAGAGCCATCTCATTGGCGGATTCCAGCATCAGAGCCATCAGGGCCTGCTCTACTGTGAAAACTTCTCCTGTTTCTGCGTAAATGCTGGAGCTTCCGGCCTCAATCCCATAAGCCGCTTCCTGCGACATGGTGATCGTATCGTTCATATCCAGATATTCACAGGCCAGAAGAGCGGTCATGATCTTAGTGATACTGGCGGGATATAGCTTATCTTTGGCATTCTTGGAATAAAGAATAGTATCAGTGACTGCATCCATCAGCACTGCGGACTGTCCCTCGATATTAGGACCTGTGGGCCATCCTTTGACAGAATCGATATCTGAGGCCTGTGAATAGGTTTCTGAATGACCGGCTTCAGGAGTGGCAGAGGTCTCGGCAGCGTAAGTGACTGCAGGCTGAGAGGTCAGAATCCCTGCACAAAGCATTCCGGTGAGGAAACGTTTCATTAATTTATGAAATTTTGTTTTAAACATTTGAAATTACCCTTCATTAAATATACATAGTAGTTGCTTTCCATATCCTAGTACATCGTTTTAAATGACGTTCGGACAAAATATTCTACCTTATTATATCATTAATTACAATGCCTGTGTAAAATTTATATGATAGTATGTTAACAGTGTGTTACTGTTCGGGAGTTTGACAGTAACCAGTGTTATTAAACAGTAACAGGATTACCCTAATATTCAAAAAAATACTTGACACAGTGAATTTTGTGACCTTATAATGAATCCGCATAGTTAAATAAATGATATGTCCACAAAAACGTTGATGGAGAGAGTAACTGCAGGGGAAAGCAGACAGCGAACCGGGGAGGGTGTGAGCCCGGTGGTGAGTAAATGCAGTGAAGATCACTCCGGAGTTGCAGCTCTGAAGGGTGTACAGACAGGTAAGAGCTGACGGAAATCCCCGTTAAAAGATTCATGTATCGGCAGAGGATGCCCGTACAATGTAACAGGTGGTATAGCGAACGTCAATAAACCTTCGTCCTTTTACAAAAGGGCGATTTTTTTATGGGCTTATTTTCGTTCTTAAAGGACACTGGAAATATTTTTCAGCGTATATAAACGTCCTGCATATTTTCAGGTGTCTGATACAAATAATTTAAACAGGAGGTAAATTACTGTGTACCAGAAAGTTGATACGAACTTAAACTTTGTAGACCGTGAGAAAAAAGTAGAAGAATTCTGGAAAGAAAACCATATCTTTGAGAAAAGTATGGAGAACAGAAAAGAGGGAGAAACCTATACATTCTACGACGGACCGCCTACTGCAAACGGTAAACCGCACATCGGCCATGTACTTACCCGCGTTATCAAGGATATGATCCCGAGATACCGTACAATGAAGGGCTACATGGTTCCGCGTAAAGCAGGATGGGATACTCACGGACTTCCGGTAGAGCTGGAAGTAGAGAAGAAACTTGGTCTGGATGGCAAAGAGCAGATCGAAGAATACGGTATGGAGCCATTCATCAAACAGTGTAAGGAAAGCGTCTGGAAATATAAAGGAATGTGGGAGGATTTCTCCTCTACTGTTGGTTTCTGGGCTGATATGGAACATCCATACGTAACTTACTATGACGATTATATTGAATCCGAATGGTGGGCATTAAAAGAAATCTGGAACAAGAAGCTTCTGTATAAAGGCTTCAAGATCGTTCCTTACTGTCCAAGATGCGGTACCCCTCTTTCCGCACAGGAAGTATCCCAGGGATACAAAACTGTAAAAGAGCGCTCCGCAGTTGTAAGATTCAAGGTTGTTGGTGAAGATGCATACTTCCTTGCATGGACAACAACACCATGGACACTTCCGTCCAACGTTGCACTCTGCGTAAACCCGGATGAGACTTACTGCAAAGTAAAGGCAGCAGACGGATATACCTATTATATGGCAGAAGCACTCCTTGACAAAGTCCTTGGCAAACTTGTAAAAGAAGAAGGCGAGAAAGCATATGAAGTTCTGGAAACCTACAAAGGAACAGACCTGGAATACAAAGCATACGAGCCGCTTTTCGCATGTGCAGGAGAGGCAGCAGCAAAACAGAAAAAGAAAGCTCATTTCGTAACCTGTGATAACTACGTTACTATGAGTGATGGTACAGGTATCGTTCACATCGCACCTGCATTCGGTGAAGACGACAGCAGAATCGGACGTAACTATGAACTGCCATTCGTACAGTTCGTAGACGGACAGGGTAACCTGACAAAAGAGACACCATACGCAGGCGTTTTCGTAAAGAAAGCAGATCCTATGGTCCTCACAGATCTGGACAAAGAAGGCAAGCTCTTCGATGCTCCGAAATTCGAGCATGATTATCCACACTGCTGGAGATGTGACACACCACTGATCTACTATGCAAGAGAATCCTGGTTCATCAAGATGACAGCAGTTAAGGATGACCTGATCAGAAATAACAATACAATCAACTGGATCCCTGAGAGCATCGGTAAAGGACGTTTCGGCGACTGGCTTGAAAACGTTCAGGACTGGGGTATCAGCCGTAACCGTTACTGGGGAACTCCACTGAACATCTGGCAGTGTGAATGCGGACATATGCATTCCATCGGAAGCCGTCAGGAGTTATTCGAGATGAGCGGTGATGAGAGAGCCAAGACAGTAGAGCTTCACCGCCCATACATTGATGAGATCACACTGAAGTGTCCGGAGTGCGGTGGAGAAATGCATCGTGTACCGGAGGTTATTGACTGCTGGTTCGACTCAGGAGCAATGCCTTTTGCACAGCATCATTATCCATTTGAAAACAAAGAATTATTTGAGCAGCAGTTCCCTGCAAACTTTATCTCCGAGGCAGTAGACCAGACTCGTGGATGGTTCTACTCACTCCTTGCAGAATCCACACTGCTCTTCAATAAAGCACCATACAAGAACGTAATCGTTCTGGGACATGTCCAGGATGAGAACGGACAGAAGATGAGTAAGTCCAAAGGAAATGCAGTTGATCCATTCGATGCATTGAACAAATACGGCGCAGATGCCATCAGATGGTACTTCTACATCAACAGTGCTCCATGGCTTCCGAACCGTTTCCATGGCAAGGCAGTTGTGGAAGGACAGCGTAAATTCATGAGCACACTGTGGAATACTTACGCATTCTTCGTATTATATGCAGACATCGACAACTTCGACCCGACCAAATATGAACTGAACTATGACCAGCTTCCTGTTATGGACAAATGGCTCCTTAGCAGATTAAACACAACAGTTCAGGCAGTTGACAATGACCTGGCTAACTACAAGATCCCGGAAGCAGCAAGAGCACTCCAGGAATTCGTAGATGAGATGAGTAACTGGTATGTAAGAAGAAGCCGTGAACGTTTCTGGGCAAAGGGAATGGAGCAGGATAAGATCAATGCTTACATGACTCTGTACCATGCACTGGTAACCATCGCCAAGACAGCAGCTCCGATGATCCCGTTCATGACAGAAGACATCTATCAGAACCTGGTAAGAAGCGTGGACAAAGATGCTCCGGAGAGTATCCATCTCTGCGACTTCCCAACTGTAAACGAAGCATGGATCGACAAAGATCTGGAAGCAGACATGAAAGAGCTTCTGGAGATCGTAGTTCTGGGACGTGCCTGCAGAAATACAGCAAACATCAAGAACCGTCAGCCGATCGGAACCATGTATGTAAAAGCTGAGAAGAAAATGAGTGAATTCTACACTGACATCATCGCAGACGAACTGAATGTCAAAGAAGTAAAATTCGCAGATGATGTAGAATCCTTTATCTCCTACAGCTTCAAACCACAGCTTCGTACAGTAGGACCGAAATACGGTAAGCTCCTTGGAGGAATCAGACAGGCTCTCACAGACATCAATGGAACAGCAGCAATGAACGAACTGAGAACCAACGGTGTCCTGAAACTGGATATCAACGGAAACGATGTAGAGCTTACAGAAGAAGACCTTCTTATTGAAACAGCACAGACAGAAGGCTATGTATCCGAATCTGACGGTGAAACATCCGTAGTTCTTGATACAAACCTGACACCTGAACTGATCGAAGAGGGATTCGTACGTGAGATCATCAGCAAGATCCAGACCATGCGTAAGGAAGCCGGCTTCGAAGTTATGGACAAGATCGTAGTATACGCTCACGGAAACGACAAGATCCAGGATGTCATGAAAGCACACGAAGATGAGATCAAGTCAGAAGTACTTGCAGACGAAATGGTACTTGGCGAGACCGATGGTTATGTGAAAGAGTGGAACATCAACAAAGAAGCAGTAACTATGGGTGTTAAGAAACTGTAATTGACAACATTCGGTCAACTACTGACAAGGTAATGATAAGTTACAGGTATTTCACAGGAAATATACTACTTTCGCAATGCACGATAAAAAAAATGTTATAAAATTCGGCAATTATACACATGACAGACTGTCGAAAAAAGAGTATCATTATCCTTGACAGTCTGATTTCAGAGAGGAAATTGGAGGCAGAGATTCTTTGCCCCCAATTTCTCTGATATGAGAAAACAGAAGAGTTGACGGAATGAAGAGGTTCACCGGCAATATCCGCAAGGTGTATTGCTGAGAATAAAGTGAACAGTGAAACCATTACGGGAGGTATGAAATGACAAACGAAATGTTCAAGAAAGAGGCATTCAAGAAAAGCGTAAAAGACAACGTAAAATTCCTCTATCGAAAAACAATTGAAGAAGCTACACAGGAGCAGATTTTTCAGGCAGTAAGCTACTCTGTAAAAGATGTTATCATTGATAACTGGCTTGCAACACAGAAAGCTTATGACGAACAGGATCCGAAGATCGTATACTATATGTCCATGGAATTCCTGATGGGACGTGCTCTCGGAAACAACCTGATCAACCTTTGCGCTTACGGTGAAGTAAAAGAAGCTCTCGAAGAACTGGGATTTGACCTTAACTGTATCGAAGATCAGGAACCGGATCCGGCACTTGGAAACGGTGGTCTGGGAAGACTGGCTGCATGCTTCCTTGATTCTCTCGCAACTTTAAATTACGCAGCATATGGCTGCGGAATCCGTTACCACTACGGAATGTTCAAACAGAAAATCCAGAACGGTTATCAGATCGAGGTACCGGATAACTGGTTAAAGAACGGCTACCCATTCGAACTGCGTCGTCCGGAATATGCCAAGGAAGTACACTTCGGCGGATATGTAAGAGTAGAGTACGATCCTGAAAAGGGCGGAAGCAAATTTATCCATGAAGGATATCAGGCAGTAAAAGCCATTCCTTATGATATGCCGATCACAGGATATGACAATGATGTAGTAAACACACTTCGTATCTGGGATGCAGAGCCGATCGTAGACTTCGAGCTTGATTCCTTTGACAAGGGTGATTACAAGAAAGCTGTAGAGCAGGAGAACCTTGCCCGCAATATCGTAGAAGTTCTTTACCCGAACGACAACCACTATGCAGGTAAAGAGCTGAGACTGAAACAGCAGTACTTCTTTGTATCTGCAAGCCTCCAGGCAGCAATTGCCAAATATAAAAAGAAACATGGCGATATCCATAAATTATATGAAAAAGTAACCTTCCAGATGAATGATACACATCCGACTGTAGCAGTAGCAGAGTTAATGCGTATCCTCATGGACGAAGAAGGACTCGGATGGGATGAAGCATGGGAAGTAACAACCAAATCTGTTGCTTACACAAACCATACTATCATGTCCGAAGCACTTGAGAAATGGCCGATCGAGCTCTTCTCCAGACTGCTTCCGCGTGTATACCAGATCATCGAAGAGATCAATCGTCGTTTCATCCTTGAGATCCAGGCAAAATATCCGGGAAATTACGAGAAGATCAAAAAGATGGCAATTATCTACGATGGACAGGTTAAGATGGCTCACCTTGCAATCGCAGCAGGCTATTCTGTAAACGGTGTTGCACGCCTTCATACAGAAATCCTGAAGAATCAGGAATTAAAAGACTTCTATGAAATGATGCCTAAGAAATTCAACAACAAGACAAACGGTATCACTCAGAGACGTTTCCTGCTCCACGCAAATCCACTCCTTGCAGACTGGATCACAGAGCACATCGGACCGGACTGGGTTACAGACCTTCCACAGTTAAAGAAACTGGCAGTTTATGCTGATGATGAGAAAGCACTCCAGGAATTCATGAACATTAAGTTCAAGAACAAAGAGCGTCTGGCTAAATACATCCTTGAGCACAATGGCGTAGAAGTAGACCCGCACTCCATCTTCGATGTACAGGTTAAGAGACTTCACGAGTACAAACGTCAGCTCCTGAACATCCTGCATGTTATCTATCTGTACAACCAGATCAAGATGCATCCGGAAATGGAATTCTATCCAAGAACATTCATCTTCGGTGCAAAAGCATCCGCAGGTTACGCAACAGCCAAGAAGATCATCAAACTCATCAACTCCGTAGCAGATGTAGTAAACAATGACGCTTCCATCAACGGCAAGATCAAAGTTGTATTCATCGAAAACTACAGAGTATCCAACGCTGAGTGGATCTTCGCAGCAGCAGACGTTTCCGAGCAGATCTCCACAGCAAGTAAAGAAGCATCCGGTACAGGTAACATGAAGTTCATGCTCAACGGTGCTCCTACACTTGGAACAATGGACGGTGCCAACGTAGAGATCGTAGAAGAAGTTGGCGCAGAAAACGCATTCATCTTCGGTTTAAGCTCCGACGAAGTAATCAACTACGAAAACAACGGCGGATACGATCCAAACGTAATCTACAACACAGACGAAGAAATCCGTCAGGTACTGATGCAGCTCATCAACGGAACCTTCTCCAATGATACAGAACTCTTCCGTGACCTGTACGATTCACTTCTCAATACAAAGAACACAGACAGAGCAGACCGCTACTTCATCCTCGCAGACTTCCGTTCCTATGCAGACGCACAGAAACGTGTAGAAGCAGCATACAGAGATGAAAAAGGCTGGGCTAAGAAAGCACTCCTCAACACAGCATGCAGCGGTAAGTTCACATCCGATAGAACTATCCAGGAATATGTAGATGATATCTGGCATCTGGATAAGGTTATTGTCAGAAAGAAATAATACGCTATATTTATAGAAGTAATTGCTTCTGAATAAAAATAAAGCCCCTGGCAGTACAGTTATCAGGACTGTATTGCAGGGGCTTTTTGCTACAGTAGTGACATAATACATTAATTCATTTGTGCGGGAAAATTTTGCGTACAGACATATAATATAAAGGAACAAAAAGTTCTTGAAAACATAGATTTGACTGGAAAAATGAGAAGGCATCTGTTACAATAGAAAATACAAAACAGAGTGCAAAGAGGGTGATCGAAAACAAAAACACTTTGCACAAAAGATAAAATTTCATAGATGCGAAGCATCTGGAAATAAGAATACGTCCGAAAACATAATCAAAATACAAAAGCGAACGATAACTAACAGCCAGGAAAGGTGTATCAGATGGCAAATAACACCATATTTGATAATGTTTTCAGAACAATGCTGGAGAAAATGCCAGAGCTTGTAGTGCCGCTGATCAACGAGGTATTTGGCACAAATTATCCCGCAGATATAGCAGTTGAGCAGCAGAGAAACGAACACCAGACAAAGAACGGAGAAAAGATTACAGATTCCCGGTTAAAAATAGCAGACAAGATCTATCATATAGAATGTCAGAGCACCGGAGATGCAGAAATGGTAATCCGAATGATAGAATATGATTTTGCTGTCAGTCTGGAAACAAAGCAGATTGAGAATGGACGGTACAAAATATATTTTCCTCATTCCTGTGTATTATATTTACGTGGAAAAGGCAGAAAAGATACTCTTGGAATGGATATTATCATGCCGGATGGGCGGGTAATAAAATATGAGTTGCCGGCTATTTACATAGAAAGATATACACAGGATGTAATCTTTCAGAAGAAACTACTCTTTTTCCTGCCATTTTATGTGATGAGATATGAAAAAAGCAGAGAAGATATAGAGAAAGATCCAGAAAAACTTCAGAAATTGCTGGATGAATATGTGACAATATCCAGAAGACTGGAAGAAAGTCTGCTTGAATAACTGCGTGTCGCATTCTCGTTACTTTCAGTGATGAGTTAGACGCGCAAATTTTTTTACTAAACAACAGAACAAATGTTTACATAAACCAATACATATGGTACAATATTTATATGGAAAAAGATATATTTAATATAGATAAAAACAAACTTTCATATGGTAGGGGGATATGTCTATTCCTTGCAGTATCATCTTGTCTGGTGTACAAAATACAGAAAAAAGGTTTTAAAAAACGGAATCGATACAGAATGCAAAGAAATGTTACAGAATCTTGCAGAAGAATATAAATTTCAGATTCTGGCAATGGAGGTGATGCCGGATCATATCCATCTGCTTGTGGACTGTAAACCTCAGTTTTATATTTCAGATATGATCAAGATCATGAAAGGAAATCTTGCACGCCAGATGTTTCTTGCGTATCCGGAGTTAAAAAAGGAACTGTGGGGTGGGCATCTGTGGAATCCGTCTTACTGTGCCATAACGGTCAGTGACAGGAGCAGAGACCAGGTGCTTGCCTACATACATCGAAGGACAAAAGGAAAAAGAAAAGAAAAAAGCCTGACAGAAGAAATGATTTGTTGGAGGAAAAGAGATGCAGACCGTATCCAGCTATGGCGTAGAATTACGAAAACAGAATATCCCAGTCCGCCAGACACTGGAAATCTACCGGTCTGCGGTCTATTACCTGACAGAAATATATGAGCAGGTGTGGGAAGAACTGGCAGAGATACCGGATGCCAAAAGGCGGTTTAATGCTGCAGAGCATCTGGTGCATACTACAAAAAAGAATCCTGCACGCTTTGATTTTGATCTTCGCTTTCCGAAGATGCCGTCCTACCTGAGGCGAGCCGCAATCCAGCATGCATTGGGAAGTGTATCTTCTTACGAAACACGGATGGACCTGTGGGAAAAGTCAGGAGAACAAGCAGGGAAACCCAGACTGGCGTATGAGAATCATGCCATGCCTGTTTTTTATCGTGATGTCATGTACAGAGAGGAAAAAGAAGGAAAAGACGAAGCATACCTGAAACTGTATGATGGTCATGACTGGAAATGGTTTTGTGTGCGTTTAAATCACACAGATATGGAATATCTGCGCAGGAACTGGTCGGGGAAAAAGGCATCAGCCCCGACACTGGAGAAAAGGCACCATAAATATTTCCTGCGTTTTTCTTATACGGAAGAAGTGACACTTACGAAGACACCGGTAAAAGAACAGATCATCTGTAGTGTGGACTTGGGAATCAATACCGATGCGGTCTGTACCATTATGCGGGCAGACGGAACTGTCCTGGGGAGAAAATTTATCAATCATCCCAGTGAAAAAGACCGGATGTACCGAACACTGGGCCGAATCCGAAGATTCCAGAGGGAACACAGCTCTGCGCAGTCACGGGGAAGATGGGCATATACGAAACGCCTGAACATAGAGCTGGGAAGAAAAATTGCAGGAGCGATCGTAAAAAATGCAGAAGAGAACCATGCAGATGTGATCGTATTCGAGTATCTGGAAATGCAGGGAAAGATATCCGGAAAGAAAAAACAGAAACTGCATCTGTGGAGAAAACGGGATATCCAGAAACGCTGTGAGCATCAGGCACACAGAAAAGGAATGCGGGTATCCAGAGTCTGCGCATGGAATACGAGCAGGCTTGCATACGATGGCTCCGGAAGTGTGTCCCGTGACCCGAAAAATCACAGTCTTTGTGTATTCCAGACAGGAAAAAGATATAACTGTGACCTGTCGGCATCGTATAATATCGGAGCAAGATATTTTATCAGAGAACTTTTAAAACCCCTTCCGGTAACGGAAAGGTCTTTGCTGGAGGCAAAAGTCCCTTCGGTAAAGCGTAGAACCTCATGTGTTTATGCAGATCTGAAAGAACTTCATTTACAAATGGAAATCTTAAAGGCAGCATAAATGCAGGCAGATATACAGCGGACTACCTGCAATGTGGGAACCTGCCATATCTGGCATGGAAAAATGCGCATAACTGCGCTGGCCTAAGTTACAGGCGTATCCGCCGATATTTAGTCTGACGCCTAAAGCGTCTGGAAGCACGCGACTTCAGTCGTGTGAGGATAAAGTTTTTAATT
>NZ_JBWJVQ010000257.1:0-7618 GCF_056339875.1 Blautia sp. ZXY-1-C6 | reverse complement strand
CACGGTATTTTTGTTTCTGATGAAATGCAGTCATGTGGTATAGGTAAACTTTTATTAGATTATATCAAGAATAAAAAAGTTAGATTACGATTAAATGTATACCAGAAAAATACCAGAGCTCTCTCTTTTTACCAAAGCAGAAGAGTTTAATATCCAATGCGAAGGATTCGATGGTGCTACTGGTGAAAAAGAATATCCAATGTTGTGGCAGCAGAAATAGAAAGCGATTTTGGGGAGAATTCCCATGGATATTGCCAACATGGTACTGTTTCTTTGCTCTGAAAAAGCGGGCTTTATCACAGGTGAAGACATCTGTATTGACGGTGGTATGACAAAACAAATGATTTATCATGGCGATTGTGGGTGGAGATTTGACATCTAAGTCACGTATTAGAAACACAGAATGTACAAAAGGAGAAGAACTATGAAATTTAAGATGATTCATGAAAATTACAATGTATCAGATCTGGACCGTCATCTATTAAATTTTACAACGAGGCCCTTGATCTGCACGAGGTGAGAAGAAAAACTACCGATGATTTTATTATTGTGTATTCTGAGCAACGATGTAAGTGATTTTGAGTTGGAACTTACCTGGCTTAAAGATCATCCACAGCCATATAATCTGGGTGAATGTGAATTCCACCTGGCATTCAAGGCAGAGGATTATGAGGCAGCGTATAAGAAGCACAAAGAGATGGGATGTATTTGCTTCGAAAATGAAGCGATGGGAATCTATTTCATTGTAGATCCAGATGGATACTGGCTTGAGATTCTGCCGTAAAGCTGGCTGGGAAATCGAAGAAATCATGTTGATCAGATTTTCAGAGGACTTTAAGGGGGTGTGTTATCATGAGAACTATAGGTAATATCCTTTGGTTTATATTTGGAGGATTGCTGGGTGGACTGGCATGGGTTTTTGCAGGATGCATATGGTGTATTACAATTATTGGAATTCCGGTAGGCCTGCAATGCTTTAAATTTGCAACGTTGGCATTCTGGCCGTTTGGAAAAGAAATCGTGTATGGAAATGGTATGTTTTCATTCTTGGTAAATCTCATATGGATTGTATTTTTTGGTTGGGAAATGGCGCTTGGAAATCTGATAGTTGGTTGTATATGGTGTATTACGATAGTTGGAATTCCGTTTGGAAAGCAGTTTTTCAAGATGGCAAGACTTTCTTTCATGCCATTTGGTGCCAGTGTGATAGGGTAGAATACAAAAATTTAAGGAGTCATTTGAGAGAATGATTCAAATGCTATTGGGAATCATAAGTAAAGTTATTAATACATAATAAGAAAAAACAATAGTATTTGTAAGGCGTCAGTGGAGTATTCTACTGGCGTTTTATTTAACATATTGGATTTACGAAGAATGCCTATCAAAGCGAAAAATTGTTAGAACAAGCTGAAATTCCAGAATCTTATTTATGACAAGTGTATTACAAGCACTTGCTGCAAAGCAGATTGAAGTAGAAACAAGAAAACAGCAGAGCCACGAACAGAAGAGTGGAAGAAAGCATTATGAATTTTCCTTATAATTATATGTATTTCGAAGAATTACTTCCGGAAAGTTTTCCCACCGAATTATGAGTCTGTGTAGTATAATTAATAATAACAGTATATTCTGACTTACATTGTTGTAAATAGGAATGATACATAACAAGGAGATGGGTTTAATGTTAAAAAATGGGATATACGAACAGATTGTTAATACGAGAATAAATAAAGAACTGCAGCAGCTTGATCGTGAAAAATATGATATAGAATTAGAAAAACTTGATGGAGAGGATGCAAGACGTATTCTTACCATATACATATCATATGTCATAAATCAGGCTTTGCAATACTTAAGAGACAGTTTCCCGTCATCTAAAGAAAATGAATCGTTACTGGCACAAATTCGTTTATGTAATGAAATCGTTCAGGAAATAGCAGAGCATACGAATGAACCTGAATTTGAGGATAATATCATTCTTGAAAAAGGAGAAGTATTGACCTCATTATATGAAAAAATGAATTCAGCAAGAAGCATTAATACAATCAAAGCTGTGCATCCGGAAACGTCAATTGTAGAGAATGCCTTGTTTACAGGATCTAAAAATGAGCCAAGTATGCTTTCGGAATTGAAGAAAGAAATCTTGTCCTCTGATTCTATTGATCTTTTGGTTTCATTTATTAAGTGGAGTGCAATACGTCCACTTCTTGTGGAATTGACTGCATTCACGAAACGAGAGGGCGTTCGTTTACGTGTGATTGCAACGACTTATACACAGGCTACAGATTATAAAGCGATTGTTGCTCTTGCAGAGCTTCCAAATACGGAAGTGAAGATTAATTATGAAACGAATCATGCACGTATGCATGCAAAATCTTATTTGTTTAAAAGAGACACTGGATTTTCAACTGCATATATTGGCTCATCAAATCTTTCAAATCCAGCTTTGACTGGGGGATTGGAGTGGAATGTGAAGGTGACTGAGAAAGAGTCATTTGATATTGTGAAAAAGTTTTCGGTTTCCTTTGAGAGCTACTGGAATGATGCCTCTTTTGAAACCTTTGACCCTGAAAACCCAGACTGTCATGAAAAGCTGAAAAAAGAATTAACGAGGGCTGCATTTGATAGAAAGTCAAAACGTAGTCTTCAGGTTTCGATTCGACCATATGCATATCAGCAGGAAATTTTGGATAATCTTGCTGCAGAACGAGAAGTATACGGACATTATCGTAATCTGGTTTCTGCAGCGACAGGTGTTGGAAAAACAATTATTGCGGCATTTGATTATAAAGCTTTTAAGGAGAAGAACCCAAGAGCACGCTTGTTATTTGTGGCTCACAGAAAGGAGATTCTCGAACAGAGCATTCAGAAATTCCAGGAAGTTTTGAATGACTTTAATTTTGGTGAGTTGTACGTAGATGGTTATAAACCAACGGATATTGAGCATCTGTTTATCAGTATCCAGTCATTCAATTCTGCAAAGCTTTCTCAGTGGACAAGCAAGGATTATTATGACTTTATCATAGTGGATGAATTCCACCATGCAGCAGCTGATTCTTATCAGGAATTACTGGCATACTATGAGCCGAAGATTCTATTAGGATTGACTGCTACTCCTGACCGAATGGATGGTAAGGATATCCTGAAGTATTTTGATGGACGTATTGCATCAAAATTACTGTTGGGTGAAGCGATTGATCGAAATCTGTTAAGTCCTTTTCAGTATTTGGGTGTAACAGATGACACAGATTATAGGAATTTCAAATGGACGCGTGGTAAATATGATGTGTCAGAGCTGGAAAAAGTATATACGGCAGATACAAGACGTTGCGCTTTGATTTTAAACAGTGTAAAAAAATATGTGACAGATATTTCGTCTGTGAAAGGTCTTGGATTTTGTGTCAGTGTTGCTCACGCAAATTACATGGCGAAATATTTTAATGATAAAGGAATCCCGTCCATTGCATTATCTTCGAAAAGTGCAGACGATATTCGAAATGATGCAAAAACAGATTTGTTAAGTGGAAAGATAAACTTTATTTTCGTTGTGGATTTATATAATGAGGGTGTGGATATCCCGGCTATAGACACCGTCTTATTCTTGAGGCCAACAGAAAGTGCGACTGTATTTTTACAGCAACTAGGACGAGGGTTACGTTTAAGTCCAGGGAAAGATTGCCTTACGGTTCTTGATTTTATTGGACAGGCAAACAAAAAGTATAATTTTGCAATGAAATTTGAGGCAATTGTAGGGAAAGGCCGAAAATCCATTCGTAAACAGGTGGAGGATGGATTCAGCAATCTGCCAAGAGGTTGCTATATCGAACTTGAAAAGTATGCAAAAGAATATATTCTGGAGAACCTGAAGCAGACAGATAATAACAAAAGAGCACTGATTGAAATGGTGAGAACCTTTGAAGAAGATACTGGATTACCGCTTAATCTGGAAAACTTTTTGCTGGAATATAATATGTCTCTGTATGATTTCTATCAGAATACAGGTGCCAGATCTTTGTTCCGCTTAAAAAAGTGGGCAGGCATTATTGAAGATGACAGAGATGTAGATGATAAAATTTACAGTATGATGACCGGATTTTTCCATGTGAACTCAGCCAGACTACTGGATTATTGGATCAGATATATTGACGGTAATAAAGTTGCAAATAACGAAGAAGAACGCATCATGCGAAATATGCTTTATTATACATTTTATAAAAAGAATCCGGCTAAATGCGGTTTCCAAAGTATCGATGAAGGAATTGAGTCAGTCCTAAAGGAAACTTTTGTAAGAGATGAAGTTCTGCAGATTTTGAAATACAATCGTAAGCATATCAGTTTTGTTGCTGGGAGAAATGAATACTCTTATCTTTGTCCTCTGGATTTACACTGCCGTTATAACACAAATCAGATTATGGCTGCATTTGGATTATTTACAGAGACAGAATCACCGGAATTCAGAGAAGGTGTAAAACGTTTTGAAGATAAAAAAACAGATATCTTTTTTATTAATCTGAACAAATCAGAGAAAGATTTCTCTCCATCTACTATGTATGAGGATTATGCAATTAACGATAAGCTCTTTCATTGGCAAAGCCAAAGTCAGGATAGGCAAGCGAGTGCAAAAATACAGAGATATATTAATCACAAGAATACAGGTGATATCATATCATTATTTGTTCGTGAATTTAAAAGGCTTGGTTCATATACAGCACCATATACTTTTTTAGGAAATGCAGATTATGTGAAGCATGAAGGAGAGAGACCTGTCAGTTTCGTATGGAAGCTGCATAATTCGATTCCTGCGGATATGCTTCCAAAGGCAAACAAGAGCATTGCTTTGTAATTCTATGTGATTAGAAATAAAAAGATGTGCGTACTCTCTTGACAAATTCGGGAACAGGAAAGATATATGCATCCGCACTTGCTATGCGTGAGCTTGGTTTCAAAAGAGTGTTGTTTCTGGTTCATCGTGTGACACTTGCGAAGCAGGCTAAAAAATCTTTTGAAAAAGTTTTTGATAAGAAAGTGACAATGGGATTGGTGGGAGCCAGAAATGCCCGGAAAGAAGATAATCGCGGACGTATGCAGCCGATCACGAAAGTAACGATGAAAATGCATCATCCAGTGAGAGAAGATTTATTACGGTATTTACAGTCAAATATTACAGCATAAATGATTTGAGGTACGAAACAAATGAAGACAATAAAAGTAGTTGCAGCAGTTATCTGCGACAATATGAAAGAAAAGAATAAAATTTTTGCAACGGCTCGTGGTTACGGTGAGCTGAAAGGCGGTTGGGAGTTTCCTGGAGGAAAAATCGAAGCAGGAGAAACTCCTCAGGAAGCATTAAAGCGAGAAATCATGGAAGAACTGGATACAGAAATTAAGGTAGGGGATTTGATTGACACTATAGAGTATGACTATCCCACCTTTCACCTTTCCATGGATTGCTTCTGGGCAGAGGTCACAGCCGGTCACCTGGAATTAAAAGAAGCGGAAGCTGCAAAATGGCTTACGAAGGATCAACTGGACAGAGTTGCCTGGCTACCGGCAGATGTCACTTTGATAGAGAAAATTCGAAGAAACATGGAGAACTGATTTTAAATATTATTTTCAGAGGAATAGCTATGATATATACAGTAAAACGAATTGATGAAGACCTGGACTTCGGTTGTGAAGAGCGACCGAAAGGAATGCCAGTCATGGCAATAGTGACGCTTACGAATTCTTCAGGCGAAGAAATAAGGATAAAAGCAGAGGATGCTATGCTCTATGAATGTAACATCAATGAAGGGGATAAGGTTTGCCTTGATGTGGATAACAAGTTGGAAAAAGTAAAATAAAAATTGTAGAAGAAACAGAGAATATATTTGGATAAAGAAAACCAATGGTTTTGACTGTTATCAGTCTGCACCATTGGTTTTTTAGTTCAGCTAATTCCTGAACAGTAATGGTTGTTGGAATTTTTGTACAGCCATTTGGTGTAAACTGATAACATTAGAAAAAGAAATCAAAAGCGAGAGATAAAATGGGGAAAGAATGCTATATAACTCTTATTTAATAAATATACATTGACAAGTATCTATGCGTATGATAAATTGACACATAGACAAATGTCTATGCGAGGTGGCGAAAATGGAAACAAGAGATATGATACTGATATGTAAAGCATTATCGGATACAAATAGGCTGGAGATTGTTCAGATGCTGTCAGACGGAGAAAAATGTGGATGTAAGATTCTGGATAAATTCGATATCACGCAGCCTACTTTATCACATCACATGAAAATATTGGTCGACTGTGGGCTTGTAAATGATTGTAAGGAAGGCAAATGGCATCATTATTCTCTGAATAAAAAAGTAATAAGAGAGGCAAGTTCATTTATTGAAGCTTTGGGAAGGTAGGAAATGAAAATGAAAGAAGAATGTATTATATGTAAAGCACCACTTATATATCTTGAAAAAGATGAAATGATGGAGTGCGTACTATGTCATAAAAAGGAATTAAGTAAGACTAGGTGCGAGCAGGGCCATTATGTATGTAATGAATGTCATACAAAAGGAATGGATGCAATTATAGAAATATGTCTTAGTGAAACATCTAAGAATCCAGTAGAAATTATAAGAAGAATGATGGCGCAGCCATTCTGCCATATGCATGGACCAGAGCATCATGTTATGGTTGGTTCAGCGCTCCTTGCTACATATAAAAATGCAGGTGGTGAGATTGATTTGCCGGAAGCTCTGCTTGAAATGATGAATCGAGGAAAAGCTGTTCCGGGTGGCACATGTGGATTCTGGGGTGCTTGTGGCGCCGGAATTAGTACAGGAATGTTTATATCAATAATCTCAGGAGCGACTCCACTTAAAAATGAACCTTGGGGTCTGGCTAATAAAATGACTTCCAAGGCACTTGACGCAATCGGGAGCATTGGTGGACCAAGATGTTGTAAAAGAGATTCTTATATGGCCATAATCTCAGCGATTGACTATGTGGCAGAGAATTTCAATATACAAATGGAAAAGCCTGTTATAAAGTGTATTCATTCTGATAAGAACAACCAATGTATTAAGGAGAGGTGCCCATTTCATGAATAAGAAAAAAGTCGCATTTATCTGTGTTCATAATTCATGCCGTAGTCAGATAGCAGAGGCATTGGGAAAACATCTGGCATCAGATATATTTGAAAGCTATTCGGCCGGAACAGAGACAAAGCCTCAGATTAATCAGGATGCCGTTCGTATCATGAAAGAGATTTATGGAATTGATATGGAAGCAAATGGTCAGTATAGTAAGCTGATTACTGATATCCCAGATGTTGATATCGCAATATCAATGGGCTGTAATGTGGGATGTCCTTTTATTGGAAGAGCATTTGATGATAACTGGGGACTTGATGATCCAACGGGGAAATCAGATGATGATTTCAAGACTGTGATACAGCGGATTGAGGAGAATATCATTGAGCTAAAGAAAAGGTTGAGCGAGAACAAATAGAATACCTGCAGAACAAAATGGCAGCTTATCAGCTTTATGACACAGGACTTACTGTGACAAAGGAAGACAAGCTGCTTTCTTTATTTATCTGCAAGTATTCCAGTAGGATTCCTGTTTTGAGAC
>NZ_JBWJVQ010000256.1:0-3025 GCF_056339875.1 Blautia sp. ZXY-1-C6 | reverse complement strand
TGTATAGGCTTCCCCATCTGCGGAATCTGGCTGTTCATCATCCATATTTCCATGATCAGCATCCATATCTGTAATCCCGTCCGCGCCTCCGCTCATTGTCTGAGCCAGATCTCCGATCTCTGTTTTTTCGCCTTCTTCCAGAGCCGCTGTCGGGAATGCAATCGCATCTTTCTTTGTAAGGCCCTCAACAATCTTATATTCTCCAAGATCATCATCATGTTCTCCAAGTGTTACATAACGCTTCTCCAGTCTGTTCTTATCGCTGGCTGCCCATACATACGGTTCATTGGTATCTGTGTCCAGAATATAGTAATCACTGAGCCACAGACCATCTTTTTTCTCATCCTGTCCGATGTCACGTTCTATGTACACATGCTGTCCAAGCATCAGATTCTCAGAGGAATCCAATTCCACATAAAAAGGATAAGAAGTAGACGTTGTCTGATCATCGGAACTGGTACTTGCCATACCCATATACATATCATTACTGCTGTCATCTGAAGTTCCATTATTCACATCTACGGATCCCATCGTTCCTTTCCATGTTTTACTGCTGTCTACTCTGGAACGGATGATCACTGCCTCTCCGGGTACAATAGAATCCCTGTTCTGTTCATTAACTTTACCTTTTACTCTGTAAGCACCTGTACTGAGAATTGTAATAAATGCAGAACTGTCCGAACTTCCGTCACCTGACGACATGCTACTGTCCATTGCACTGCTGTCATCCACAGAATCACCGTCGTCACTTGTCATTTTGGAAGTGTCAATTTTCTGTATCACACCATCTATTTCACTTCGAACCTCTGTATTCTGTGTTGCGCTCTGAAGTTTATCAATTTCAGACTGTTTACTCTTCTGACTATATTCATTCTTCTTGAGATTCATTTTGTTAGTCTCGATTTCAATGGTATAGGACAACTGATCTTCGGCCTTTGCTTTTTTCTTCTCCGCTTCCAGCGTAGCTATCTGTTCTGTCAGGCTGATCTGTTCATTTTTTAATCTATCCAGATCCAGTTGCGCCTGCTTCAGATCATCCTCAATACTGCTGAGATCATATTCAAAAAGAAGCTGTCCGGCCTTTACCTCTTCTCCGGTCTTAACTTCCACTTCTTTTACTTTTCGTCCACTTTCTATTTTTACGTTTACAGTTTTCTGCGGTTCTACCACACCGGCAAACCGATTTACCGCTGTTGTTTCAGATCCGGTGATCACACTTACTTTTGACACATACACAATAGAATCACCGGTTCCACTCTGACCGTTTCCTTTAAAGTGATACCAGACTCCGGTTCCGATACCACCTGCTGCAATCAGGATTCCCAAAACGATAATAATACGTTTCTTCATAAATTGCCTCCTTGATATTGTCACCTTGTTCAGGCTAACATCTATTATACACTACTGCTTTTTTATATCATTATTATTCACTTTCCTATCATAGCAGATTCTGCCTTAAAATAAAAGCTTTGTAATCAAGTGGCAACATTTTTCACAATTTTTTCACGTTTTTCTTATGAATTTCGTTCACCTTTTTCACTTTTTTGACAGTCAGTACAAAATCTGTTAAAATAAACAGAAAAGTAACTGTCAAACAGTTGCACAGAAAGCACTGTGAAAGGAAAGAACACGTATGAATATAAACAAACACCTGATTCTTCTTTTCTCTGTCTTATTTTTTCTTTTTGCTGTATCTGTAAGCAGCGGCTGTTTCCGCAAAAATGAGTCAGATGTAAAGAGTGTAGTCAGAAATGAACTGGATCAGTTAAAAAATCTCGATTCAGAAACTACGCAAAAATACATACCCTATACAGAGCTGTTCCCCGATGCCACAGAGAATACTGATTTAACTGATGAAATCAATAAAACCTTTTCTCTCTTTTTCCGGAAATTTAATTACAAAATTTCGGATGTCATCGTCGGCACAACCAATCATTCTGCCACTGTTTCTGTCAAACTGACCACAATCGATTCCAAAGTTCTTGCCAGAGATTTTAAAGCAGAACTTCTCCGGACACAGATCACAGAGTCAGCCCAGGCACAAAAAGGAAATATCAAAGATTCTTCCAGATCTCTTGAGGCTCATTATCTGATCCTGAATCATCTTTTAAACACAAATGACTATGATACAGCTGAGACAGACTGTAACATACAGCTTGTCAATACAGGCAATGATAAAAAGGAAAAATGGAAGATCCAGCGTACCAATTCTCTGGAAGATGACCTTGTCGGCGGTCTTATAGCTGATCTGGCAGATCCGGATATCCTTTCACCGGAAGATACCCTGACCGTCTATCTTGACACTCTACAGAAACTGGATTTGAAAGAAATGACATCTTATCTGGGTGTAGTAAATATCATGAATACATCCGATACTGCAAAAAATTCCATTGCCTCAGCACTTGCCGAACAGATTCATAAAAATTTTAATTATGTCATTAAATCCAGCAGTGAAAATGGATACAATGCCACTGTTACAACTGAAATTACAACCTTTGACAGTGATTCGATCCTGGCTGATTATCAGGAAAAGCTTGATAAATATCTGGCTTCTGCTGACGCAGTTATCGATGGCTCCCAGAAACGATACGAGAAATCTTTCGAAATTCTTCTGAACAGCATCAATGATAATACCGTTACTACCGTCAATGATGTAGATTTTGTTCTAATCAATGATGGGGTATCCTGGAAACTTCAGGATGAGGGAAATACTTTGGGAAATGCTATTTTCGGTACTTTGACAGATTCTCCTCTCGAGACTTCTGATTCTGAGGATGAAAATATTTCTGCCGATACAGATAAGCAGACAGATGATAATACTTCTACTGAAAGCAGTTCCAATTAACGATTAGTCAATCGGATATTCGCAATCCGCTTCCGCTACTTGCTCATAACCAAATAACTGCTTCGCAGTTTGGTTAAACAACTAAAAAGGCCACCATATCACAGAAATGTTCCTTTCCCGAATCATTCTATGATATGGTGGTCTTTTTAATCTTTGTCTTATTCTTTTTACATCCCCGTT
>NZ_JBWJVQ010000255.1:0-6763 GCF_056339875.1 Blautia sp. ZXY-1-C6 | reverse complement strand
CCATATCCATCCCACCGTACTCGCCAATGGAAACATAACGGCTGTAGTAGTCCTCCTTCTGTTCCTTTATTTCCTGCGGTGTCAGCAATACATCCGGATAATATTCCCATTCCCTGGCAAGATAATGCACAGAATCATCATCAGGCACATAGAGGATTCCCTGAATGGCCTGATCTCCCCTGGCCGTATATTTGTTATCAAAGCGATAAAACAGAAAGAATACGCCCATAGCCAATGCAAATACAGCTGCTATAAGTAGTAATGAATATTTCCAGTTCTTCTTCATTGCTGACACCTCCTTCTGTTTTCAGGTGCTTTGTTTGCCTTTCCACTGTCGCTTATCTGCGTTTTTTACGAATTGCAAAAATAATGGCGGCCACCAGGATACATACTGCCGGTAATGTAAGTATTATCATCAGAAACTGTTTGGCGGAATTCTCTGTTTTCTGCTCTGTCTTTTGCTCCGTTTCCTCCTCTGGCATTGGCTCTTCTGTAAAACCTATATCTTCTCCGTCTGAAATAGCTTTCACGCTTTCTTCATCCGTCTGATTTCCTATACTTTCTGACTTTCCATCTGTCAAAAAATAATCCCCTGTCTGGTTGATCTCCATACAGAGAACATTTTGTTTTTCCTGATAATTCACTGCATATTGATTTCCCTGCACATCCTCCGCTTTTACTGTTTCAGGTGACTGGATTCCACCAAACACAGATGTCTGAAATTCCACCACTGTTCCCGGAACTTCTATTACCTCCTCACCTCTGACAAAAATCCGCAGAGAAAATGCAGTTTCTGACGTTTTCTCGATTCCTATCTGGATTTCATCCTCTGCATTGATCTTCCATCCGTTCACTGTATCCGGAGAAAATGTTACAGAGATTCCCTGTTTCTCAAACCTTGCACTTCCATTCTGTTGGATCATAAGAAGCATTCTCTTTCCACTGACTGCAGTAATGGTGTCGGTGCTTAACTCTGTCACAGAATTCTCTGTATCCGATATTTCAGCAGCTTTTGCACCAGAAGCTTTGTTACTACTGCTGTTCTGTCCGTCTGCATTATTGTCTGTTCCGTAAGAGTTGTCATAATGATATCCGGCACTTCCCGTATTCAGATTCTCTTCCTTTTCTCCCTGTACTACTTCTGACGAAGCAGGTGCTTTCTGCACAATGTCAGGAAGATCTGTTTTTCCTCCCTGTCTGAAAAATTCCGCTCATGCCAGTATTCGTTGACAATAAAGGCATCATTATAGGAAAAAGAATAAATTCCTGTGCTCCCTTTCTCATAGACAGCACAGATCTGGTAGTTCTGTCCTTTCTTTAATATCTCTCTGTAATAAATCTGAATTCCATCAGAAGTCACTTCCACCAGGTCATCATCTATTTTCCGGTAATTCCCCTCATTCTCAGAAAGATAAACCTGTATATTCCGGCGTTCCTCTGTGGAAAATCCATCCAGTAGCATAGGAAATTCCAGCAAATCCACAGTTGGCATACTGTAGGTATTAATCTGTGGTTCTCCTTTTTTCTGTACAGAAAGATATGCATATGCCTCTGGCAGCGCCAGGCTGTCAGCTACTTCATATCCTTCTGGGATTACAAATGATCCGGTTACCTTGTACACACCTTGTTTTTCCCTGTTTACCTGGCTCAGATCCAGGAGGATTCCAGAATCAGCTCCGGATTCTCCGCTGTATCTTCAAATATTTCTGCAGTGCTGACCCGCAATCTGAGCGTCTCTCTTCAGTTCCTTCTCAATCTGCTTCAGATTTCCCCCTATTTTCACTGCATATGCCCCACATCTGCTGAGATATTTCTCATCTCTGGTATCATAAGAGCAGATGATCTTTCCAGGCTTCTGTGTGTTTCCAAGCAAACTGTGCTGATAACCGTAAATTTTAAGACTGCCGTCTTTTTGGTATTGAAACCGCAGAGTATTGGTCTGCTTCTTTCCATTATCATAGGTTACCAGCAGGGAATAGGTATTACCCACAACCATACTCTGGTTAGATACATACAGCCCCTCCTCTTCACAGAGAGCAAAGCCCTCCTCAGTGAGGTTGATCCACTGTCCGCTTTCTTTCTTCAGATAAGCTTCCATGGAGTCAAAATTTTCCCTGCTTCAACCAGGGAAATATATAGATTCCTGCCGCAGTCAGCCTGTAATATATATTAATATCCGGTTTGTCCGGGTACTGCACAGAAACAGTTGTCTGTACCTTCAGACTTTTACTCTCATCAAAAGCATACTCAGGCGGAAGCTTCAGTACACCTTTCATTGTGTAAACGCCTGCCAGTTTCATATTTACAGACGAAACATCCCAGAACACCGGAATATGCAGTGTATCTGTGTCTGTATAAACTGTATAGAAAACCCGAGACAGTTTCTCAGTAATCAGTTCGCTACTTTTATTTATTTCTACAGCTACTGCAGGAATATCATGAGGTACGATCACATCATTTACCCGGATCACCGCGCCCCATACTGTGGTATTTTTTTTCATTCCCCATATGCCAGTCAGGCACAGAGTTATCATTAAAATCAGAACTGTTATTTTCTGTTTTCTCATGCTTTTTTCATACTTTCATTTTACATTACTGCTCAATCCGTTATCTTTATTCTCAATTTCCTTTGTTCTTAGCTTACCTTATCTGGCGGATTTCGGCAACAGACATAGGATAAACTGCATTATTTCATGAAAAATGGTTAATTCTCCTTTTTCTTTCCTGGAAATTTCATAAAATAATATACAATAAACAATACTGCCGTAATGCTCCATGAAACCGGATAACTGAGCATGATCGTATTAATTCCCGGGTATATCTGGCCGGCTGTAAAAAGCCACAGGATTCTCAAAGAACACACACCGCCGCAGGTAAGAAGCATAGGCACAAGAACCTTCCCGGTACCCCTCAGCGCTCCGGACAGGATTCCTATGATCACATAAATGAAATAGGACGGCAGTAAAAAACGACTCATATGAACACCATGGACAACCACTGCGCTGTCTGTGGTAAACAGACGATAAATCCAGGGAGCAAATGAATACATCAAAATGATCAGCACCGCAGAACTGGCCATACTCATGATCATGCAGACACTCACACTTTTCCGCATACGGTGATATTTACCGGCTCCGAAATTCTGTCCCACAAAGGTAGTAATGGAAATCGCAAATGCATTGATCACCATCCAGAAAAGAGCATCTATTTTCCCAAGAGTTCCCCATGCCGCCACTGTGTCAGTTCCCAGATTATTTACAAATACCTGTATCACAATATTGGAAATATTATACATTACAGATTCCAGACCTGCCGGAATACCGATTCTCAGAACTGAAAACAGCATTCTTCTGTCAAAACGGATCTGATTGATCTTCAGCACATATATCTCTCTGGTTTTCAGAAGCATTACTGTTACAATCAGCGCACTGATCACCTGAGAAGTAACTGTAGCAACAGCTACTCCTGTCACACCCATGCCAAACGCAACCACAAACAGCAGATCAAGAATAATGTTCAGCACACAGGTAATGATCAGAACATACAGTGGTCTTTTGGAGTCTCCTACTGCACGCAGGATGGCTGCTCCCATATTATAAACCAGGTTAAAAACCATTCCGCCAAAATAAATATGAAGATACACTGCAGAGTCCTCTACTACATCTGCAGGTGTCTTCATAAGTAGCAATGCAGGTCTGGTCAGAAAAATCCCCACTACAGTAAGAACAATTCCCGCTGCAATGGAGAATGCAAATGCTGTATGCAGTGCCTTACTCAGATTCTTCTTATCTTTTGCCCCATAAAACTGCGAGATCACAACTGCTGCCCCTGAAGAAAGCCCTACAAAAAAGCCAACGATCAGATTGGCGATCTGACTGGCAGAACCTCCAACTGCAGCAAGTGCCTGTTTTCCTACGAAACGACCTACAACAATAGTATCCGCCGTATTATAAATCTGCTGAAAAAATGTTCCAAATACAATAGGAAAGAAAAATAACAGCAGCTGTTTCCAGATCACACCTTCTGTGATCTGATTTACCTTCTCCTTCTCATTCATTACTTTTTCCTCATCCATAAAATAATACACAAAAAAGCAGGCATCCCAAACGGGAGAACCTGCCATACTTTGCAATCATTAAAAATTAGTCTTCAACTTTAATGATTTCCTTTTTGTTGTAGCTTCCGCAAGCTTTGCATACTCTGTGCGGCATCATCAGTTCGCCACATTTGCTGCATTTTACAAGGTTCGGAGCGCTCATTTTCCAGTTTGCTCTTCTCTTATCGCGTCTTGCTTTGGAAGATTTATTCTTCGGACAGATGGACATTATGTTACACCTCCTTAAATTTACTAAATATATCACTGATAGCTGCCATACGGGGATCCTTAGGTTCCTCGACGCATCCACAGGGACCGTCATTGAGGTTTTTCCCGCACTGGCTACAGATTCCTTTGCAGTCTTCTCTACATAAAACCTTCAAAGGCCAGCTCATCAGTACCTCAAGATAGACCAGCTGGTCCACATCCAGGTCCATACCTGTGAGATAAGAACTCTCGTCCAGATCATTCACACGGTCTTCATCCGTAAGCTTCATATCAAGTTTTCGCTCAATCTCCAAAGGAATCTCTGTTGAAACCTCTTCCAGACATCTGTCACAGGGAATACCTACGGTAATCTTACCCGTTCCTCTGATTTCAAGATTTCTGTCACCTGTATTCGTGATCGTAAGCTCTATGGGTTCTTTTGCAAGTACCGGAAAGCTTCCTGACTGAAAGGTGATCGTATCCATTCCAAACTCTGCAGTCTTCTGAATACGCATTCCTTCACTGGATGAAATATCTGATAAATGTATCTGCATACTTTTCTCCTATCCACACTTGTTTTATTATACATACCGCCTCTGCTTTTGTCAACGATAAATTAGAAAAATTTCACATTTTGTCAAGTAATATTCCTTTACGAAGTATTTTATCATCCGGCGGCATTATTATCAGGTAATTTCCATATGCCTTACGGGCACAAAGAAGGGTGCTCCTGACAGATGCACCCTTCCCTTCTATATAAATATAACTTTTATCCAGTTATATTTCTCTCGTTTGGACACAAAACAGACACTTTATTATCTGTGAAAATTAAACCAGAGCTACTGTCTCTCTGCAGATTGCAAGTTCTTCGTTTGTAGGAATTACAGCAACTTTAACTTTGGAATCCGGTGTAGAGATAACGATCTCTTCTCCGCGAACTCCATTAGCTTCTTTGTCAAGTGTAACTCCAAGGTATCCAAGATAGCTTACAACCTTCTCACGTACAGGAATAGCATTCTCGCCGATACCTGCTGTAAATACGATGGCATCTACACCGTTCATAGCTGCAACATATCCGCCAACGAATTTAGCGATACCATAGCAGAGAACATCGATTGCGTTAGCTGCATCTTCGTTTCCGCTCTGAGCTGCATCGTTCAGGTCACGGAAGTCACTGGATAATCCGCCGGATAATCCAAGAAGACCGGATTTCTTATTGAGAACATTCATCATACCTGCGATGTCAAGGTTCTCTTTCTTAGCAATGAATTCCATGATAGCAGGATCAATGTTACCGGAACGTGTTCCCATAACAACACCTTCAAGTGGAGTAAGACCCATTGTTGTATCAACACACTCACCGTTTACAACAGCACTGATGGAAGAACCGTTTCCAAGGTGGCAGACGATAACTTTGGAGTTATCTTTGTCAAGGCCAAGGAATTCAACAGCACGTTTGGAAACAAAGCTGTGGGATGTTCCGTGGAAACCATATCTTCTTACTTTGTAGTTCTTGTAATATTCGATTGGAAGACCATAGAGATATGCTTTTGCAGGCATTGTCTGATGGAAAGCTGTATCGAATACTGCTACCTGAGGTACACCCGGCATAAGCTCGGAGCATACACGGATACCGATCAGGTTTGCAGGGTTATGAAGTGGTGCAAGGTCATTGCATTCTTCTACTGCTGAGATTACTTCATCTGTGATCACTACAGATTTGGCAAATTTCTCACCACCATGTACAACACGATGTCCAACAGCATTTACTTCTTTCAGGCTTCCGATTGCACCTGTTTTATCATTTGTGAGGGCATCCAGTACCATCTGGATTGCTTCTTTATGTGTAGGCATTGCAGCTTCTGTGATCTCTTTGTCACAGCCTGTTTTCTGATATACTAATCTTCCATCGATACCGATTCTCTCGCAGAGACCTTTTGCAAGAACTGCTTCTGAATCAGAGTTGATCAGCTGATATTTAAGGGATGAACTTCCACAGTTGATTACTAATACGTTCATTTTCATATTCTGCCGGCAGCAAATTTCGAATACTGTCCATAATCCTGACACAAGTCTTCGAATATTTCTGTCAGCTTTTCCTTTCATATTATAATATTATTCTCATCATTTCCAGGGAAATATGAGTAATGATATCAAAGGCATCAGAATCAGAAATATCTCCTCCGATGCCTTTAACATTATGTAGTCAATGAAATAATTCTCAGTCCGTTTTACGGTCTGACTGAAATCTTATTTATTGTCGTCAGCCTGGCACTGTACTGCTGTGATAGCTACCACACCAACGATATCGTCTGCAGAGCATCCACGGGACAGGTCATTTACAGGTTTAGCGATACCCTGGGTTACAGGTCCGTAAGCTTCTGCTTTTGCAAGACGCTGTACAAGTTTGTATCCGATGTTACCTGCATCAAGGTCTGGGAATACAAGTACGTTAGCTTT
>NZ_JBWJVQ010000254.1:0-9474 GCF_056339875.1 Blautia sp. ZXY-1-C6 | reverse complement strand
CGCTTCTTCCGGTACATCCTTCATGCTGAAACTGATTCTTCCCATCTTGTCTTTGCCAAGGCAGATAACCTTAACTTTATCACCAAGTGTGAGAACATCCTCAACACGATTGATTCTTTCTTTACAGATCTTGGAAATGTGTACCATTCCCTCTTTACCCGGTGCAAATTCAACGAATGCACCAAACTCTTTGATGCTGACAACTTTACCTGTAAAGATCTGTCCTGCTTCAAAATCAGTTGCAATGATCTTAACCATGTTAGCTGCCTCATCCATGCTCTTCTGATCAACTCCACAAATAGATACCGCACCTTCGTCTGTGATATCGATCTTAACACCTGTACGCTCGATGATCGTATTGATAGTCTTTCCTCTCTGACCTACAACATCACCGATCTTCTGAGGATCGATCTGGATCTGGATGATCTTCGGAGCATATTCGCCTACAGTTGTACGGGGAGCTGCGATGCATTTCTCCATAAACTTCTGTCAGGATATATTCTCTAGCTTCTTTTGTACGTCTGATTGCTTCTTCTACGATCGGTCTTGTCAGTCCATGGATCTTGATATCCATCTGGATTGCTGTGATACCGTCATGAGTTCCGGCTACCTTGAAGTCCATATCTCCGAAGAAGTCTTCAAGTCCCTGGATATCTGTCAGAACGATGTAATCATCATCTGTATCGCCTGTTACCAGACCACAGGAAATACCTGCTACCGGTTTTTTGATCGGTACACCGGCTGCCATCAGAGACATTGTGGATGCACAGATACTTGCCTGAGAAGTAGAACCATTGGATTCAAATGTCTCAGATACAGTACGGATCGCATATGGGAATTCCTCTTCGCTTGGAAGTACAGGAACTAATGCTCTCTCAGCAAGTGCACCATGTCCGATCTCACGACGTCCCGGTCCTCTGGATGGTTTTGTCTCACCTACAGAATAGGACGGGAAATTGTAGTGATGCATATATCTCTTTGAAGTTTCAAATTCGTCAAGTCCGTCAAGCTTCTGTGCTTCTGCAAGAGGAGCCAGAGTTGTGATGGTACAGATCTGTGTCTGTCCACGTGTGAACATAGCAGAACCATGTACTCTCGGGATAATATCTGTCTCTGCTGCCAGAGGACGAATCTGAGTAATGGCACGACCATCAGGACGTTTGTGGTCTTTTAAGATCATCTTGCGGACAGTCTTCTTCTGATACTGATATACAGCCTCACCCAGAACTGCAAGCCACTCTTCCTTGTCGGCAAAAGCTTCTTTCAGTTTCTCTGTTACCTGACGGATATTTTCTTCTCTTGTCTGTTTATCGTCAGAGAATACGGCAACTTCCATTTCTGCCGGAGGTACGACCTCTTTGATCGCTGCGAAAAGTTCTTCCGGAACTGCACATGATTCGTAGCTGTGTTTCGGTTTTCCGCATTCTTCTACGATCTTATCGATAAATTTAATGATCTCCTGGTTTACTTCATGAGCTTTATAGATAGCTTCGATCATCTTGTCTTCCGGAACTTCTTTTGCGCCGGCTTCGATCATGATTACTTTCTCTCTTGTGGAAGCTACTGTAAGCTGAAGGTCAGATACATCTTTCTGTGCCATGGTAGGGTTGATGATATATTCACCATTGATCAGACCAACCTGTGTGGTAGCACACGGACCATCAAACGGAATATCGGAAATGCAGGTTGCAATAGAGGAACCAAGCATAGCCGGAATCTCCGGATTACACTCAGGATCAACAGACATAACCATGTTTACCAGTGTTACGTCGTTTCTGTAGTCCTTCGGAAACAGAGGACGCATTGGTCTGTCGATCACGCGGGAAGTAAGGATTGCATGCTCGCTTGCTTTTCCCTCTCTCTTGTTAAATCCTCCTGGGATTTTGCCTACTGCATACATTTTCTCTTCATATTCAACGCTTAACGGGAAGAAATCAATTCCTTCTCTTGGCTCTTTGGATGCTGTTGCTGTAGATAAAACTGTAGTATCACCATAGTGCATTAATGCTGCACCGTTTGCCTGTTTTGCAACGCGGTTGATATCTACTGTCAAGGTTCTTCCGGCTAATTCCATGGAATAACTTTTGTACATATGTTCATTCTCCTTTTTTCATAATTCTGTTGTCATTTTCTGTTACCGTTCACTGCATGTCTGGTAACTACTTTATTCTTTTCAAATTTGTCTGTTCCGTCTGCTGACAATCTTGTCCATCAACGTTCAGACTTTTTATGAAATTGTCACATTAAAACAGGAGTCCGAAACAACTGAAAAAACTACTTTTCAGGCAAATATATCTGCCTGTTTTGTTACTTTCATATACAAAATAATCTTTTCAGTAGTCTCGGAAATAACTCCTGTCATGTTTCGCAGCTTCTGAATATGCAGATGCAGTCGAAACAACAAGCCACCGCAATCCTGAAAAACACCATATTTTACAGAACTGCCATATACATAAAAAGGGAGGCGGATGGAAATCCGCCCCCTTCCGCATACTAAAAGGCTATTATTTTCTTAAGCCTAATTTTTCAATCAGTGCACGGTATCTTTCGATGTCTGTTTTCTTCAGGTAAGCTAACAGTCCACGTCTCTGACCTACCATTTTCAGAAGACCACGTCTGGAGTGATGATCTTTATGGTTGCTCTGTAAATGCTCTGTAAGTTCCTGGATTCTTGCTGTAAGAACTGCTACCTGTACTTCCGGTGATCCTGTATCGCCTTCAGTTCTTGCATATTCTTTCATGATCGCTGCTTTCTTTTCTTTTGAAATCATTGTGATTTCCTCCTGTATTCTATAATTATTATTGATTGACCGCCACACATTAAGAGATGGTCGGAGCGTCCGGTCCCTGAACATGGGCTAAATTCACCTTGGTTAGTATAGCACATTGATTCTGGCGTGTAAACCTCTTTTTTACAAAGTTTCAAAATATTCCTGTCCCTTCACAGCATCCCTCTCCAGCTGTGCCTTCAGTGCCTCCAGCGAAGAAAACTTCTGTTCAGGTCTGAGGAATTTTTTGAAATCTACCTTGCAGTATTCCCCATACAGATCTTCATTGCAGTCAAACAGATATGTTTCCACACCAATAAACTTCTCGCCGCCAACAGTAGGCTTATGACCTACATTGGTAATCCCCTGATAACTTCTGTCTCTGAAATGGGATACTGTGATATAAACCCCGTTTGGAGGCATCAGTTTCTCTACCGGAGGGATCAGGTTGGTGGTCGGAAGCAGATATTTATGTCCCATTCCACGTCCATGTTCAACGATTCCTTCTACTGAGAAATCTGTTCCCATAAGGAAACGGAATTTTTCCATATTTCCTCTGTTCAGTTCTTCCCTGACAAAGGTACTACTAATCTTACGGCGTCCGTCCATTTCTTTTGGCAGGACTTCCGTATGAAATCCATATTTCTTTCCGAACTCTTTGAGCATGGCAGGAGTTCCTTTCCGCTCATAGCCAAAACGGAAATCCTCTCCAACTGCCACATAGGAAACCTGCAGATCTCCTATCAGTATTTCTTTTATAAAATTCTCTGCTTTCATGTGCCGTATTTTCTCTGTGAGCGGACATTCCAACAGTATATCCACTCCCATTTCTTCCAATATACGACATCTCTCTTCCTTTGTGAGGATTGTTCTTGAGGCAGTTCCAAGCGCAAGTACAACCGCCTGTGCACCTTCCTGTTTCTGCTCAATAATTTTCTCAACCAGTTTCTGATGTCCGCGGTGTATGCCGTCAAACTTCCCAAGTGTTACCGCACTGTGTGAAATTCTGGGAAAATCATTCTCAATCCTTAAATATTCCATCATGTCTCCTAAAACATTTTTACAGGGAAATACCTGTTTCTTTTCTCGTCCCACTGGTAAACTCCGGCAAAACTGCCTTCACTGCTGCACATACGGATCCATCCTTTTTTCTCCTGTGCATCGACCAGTGCCTGTACAAGAGGATTTCCATTAGCCAGAAGTCTGTCCCCTTCTTTTGTACAGCATACCCTTGGATACTCTGCAAGAATCTCCTCAATACCGAGGATTTTACTCTCTATGGTTCCTTCCTGCACTGCCTCTTCTGTCTGCGCCAGGGTAATGGCATCATCCAGTGTAAATCTGCCCACCTTTGTCCGCAAAAGACTTTCCATGGCAGCTCCACAGCCCAGCTTTTCCCCTATATCATGGCACAGAGTACGGATATAGGTTCCCTTGCTGCAGGTCACACGAAAACGCACCAGCGGAAAACTGATATCCAGAATTTCTATCTCATAAAAATGTACAGGTCTTGGTTTACGCTCCACAGTCTTGCCCTCTCTGGCAAGTTCATAGAGTTTCTTTCCATTGACCTTCAGTGCTGAATACATTGGCGGCACCTGCATATAGTCTCCCACAAAAGAACTGACCACTGTGCAAAGCTCTTCTTCTGTAACGGAAAGCTCTGTAGTCTGTGAGAGAACAGTTCCGCTCATATCCTGGGTATCCGTAACAACACCCAGACGCATCACTGCCTCATAAGTTTTCTCTTTATCTGTGATCATATCCACCAGACGGGTTGCTTTTCCCAGAGCCACCGGGAGCACTCCTTCTGCATCCGGATCAAGAGTTCCGGTATGTCCGATTTTCTTCATATGAAGGATTCCCCGAAGCTTTGCCACCACATCATGGGAAGTGAATCCTTTTTCCTTACGGATTACAATTACTCCATCCATCAGACTTCCTGCTCCTGAAACTGTTTGCAGATCTGTTCTGTCACATTGTTGATCACATCATACACAGAACCCTGAAGATCACATCCTGCTGCTCTCATATGACCGCCGCCGCCAAAATATACTGCAATCTTGCTTACATCCACATTTCCATTGGAACGCAGGGAAACTTTGAAAGACTGAGTTTCCACTTCATAGATAAACATGGCAACTTCCACTCCCGCTGTAAGGCGAAGCTGACTGACGATACCGTCCAGATCCTTGCCATCCACACCATAGAACTCCATGTCTCTTTTTTTAAGATATCCGATAATACATTTTCCATCCAGAAGCAGGATACTCTCTGCAAGAACACGCCCCATTACCTGATTCTGCACATAAGTTTTCTGATAGAAAGATTCGTCAATGATCTTACTGAAATTGAATCCTGTCTTCATCAGTTCCCCGGCAATACGCATGGTCTCCGGTGAAGTTGAAGAGTACTGAAATACCCCTGTGTCATGAACCATTCCCGTATAGATCGGCACTGCAATGGTACGGACCACTTTCTCAGGATCAAAAAGCCCATAGAGAACTTCACAGGCAGAGCTTACCTCTCCCCTGATATGATTCACCTGTGCAAATCCGGAGTTACTGATATGATGATCAATACATGCTGTTCTTTTTGCAGTGTCAAAATATGGACCTGCAATGGCAAGTCTGTCTTTTGCACTTACATCACAGGTAACAAAAAGGTCATACTCTTTGTCACCGTCCAGCTCTGTTTTAATCTCATCCATACAGTCAATATGTCCGAAAACAGGTTTGGGATTATCCAGGTACACATCTGCCTGAATTTCCGGATAATAGGTTTTTACATATAAATATAACGCCATACAGGAACCAACGCAGTCACCATCCGGACGGATATGTCCGCCGATTCCCATTGTTTTCACACCTTCCAGTATTTCCGCAATATTTTCCATGTTCTCATCCTCTTTTAATTCTCCTCCTGCTCCTCATCCTGTCTGTGGGAGTTGCTGTCTTTCTTGGTAACATCATCAATAAGCTTTGACATATTTACACCATACTCAATAGATTCGTCCAGGATAAAACGGATCTCCGGTGTATTTCTCAGGTTTAAATTACGCGCCAGCTGGCGTCTGATGTAGCCTTCTGCACTGTTCAGACCTTTGATCGTCGCTTCCTTTGCTTCTTTTTCACCCAGCACACTGATATATGCTCTGCAGGTTTTCAGATCAGGAGCCACTTCTACAGCCATGACAGAAGTCATCGGATGAATACGCGGGTCCTTGATCTCGTTGCGGATAATGGTGCTGAGTTCCTTCTGGACTTCCCCATTGATCCGGGTATTCTTAATACTGTTTTTTCTCATTTTAAGTTTTACTCCTATATATCCGGCAATTCTGTCAAATACTGTGAGCAATCCGGATCATCGACTATCCTGATCACATTATTCTCTGAATTACCACAATCAAGTCAAGGTGCGCACCACACTGTACCTGACACTATGAATCGCGCACCCTACCTTTATAAACCATTACTATCTCGGTACTTCTACCATGATATAAGCTTCTACTTTATCTTCCTCTTTCACATCGTTAAATCCGTCAAATACAAGGCCACATTCGTATCCTGCCTTAACTTCCTTAACATCGTCTTTGAATCTCTTCAGGGATGCAAGCTCACCTTCAAATACCTGCTCGCCTTCTCTGGAAATACGAACCTTGCAGTTTCTCTGGAAAATACCATCCAGAATGTAGCTTCCTGCAATCGTACCAACGCCGGATGCTTTGAACAGCTGACGCACTTCCGCATGACCGATAACTTTCTCCTCAAATATAGGATCAAGCATACCCTTCATGGCAGCTTCTACATCTTCGATTGCCTGATAAATAACTCTATACAGACGAAGATCTACACCTTCCTGCTCAGCAAGCTGTTTTGCGGTTGCATCCGGACGGACATTAAAGCCGATAATGATCGCATTTGATGTAGCCGCAAGACTTACGTCAGACTCATTGATCGCACCAACACCGCCATGGATCACCTTTACAACCACTTCTTCGTTGGAAAGTTTGGTCAGACTCTGTTTTACAGCTTCCACAGATCCCTGTACATCTGCTTTGACAATGAGCGGAAGTTCCTTCAGATCGCTTGCCTGAATCTGATCAAAGAGATTATCCAGAGATAATTTGCCCTTAGTCTCCTCAAGAAGACGGTTCTTGTTCTCAGATACAAATGCACCTGCAAAGTTCTTGGCTTCCTTATCACTGTCAAATGCAAGAAGAATTTCACCTGCATTCGGCACATCACCAAGTCCCAGGATTTCTACAGGAGTAGAAGGACCTGCTTCTTTAATCCTGCGTCCCTTATCATCCATCATGGCACGAACCTTACCATTGCATGCTCCTGCTGCAATAAAGTCTCCCACATGAAGAGTACCTTTCTGGACAAGGATTGTGGCAACCGGACCTTTACCTTTATCAAGCTGAGCCTCGATTACAAGACCTCTTGCAGAACGGTTTGGATTTGCCTTTAATTCACATACCTCGGCTGTAAGAAGGATCATCTCAAGAAGAGTATCGATTCCCTCTCCTGTATGTGCGGATACAGGAACAAAAATCGTACTTCCGCCCCAGTCTTCCGGAATCAGTTCATATTCAGAAAGTTCCTGTTTTACACGCTCAATATTAGCACTTGGCTTATCAATTTTGTTGATTGCAACTATGATCTCAACGCCTGCCGCCTTCGCATGGCTGATAGCCTCTACTGTCTGAGGCATCACACCATCATCAGCTGCTACAACCAGAACTGCAATATCTGTGGAGTTTGCACCACGCATACGCATAGCTGTGAAAGCTTCATGTCCAGGTGTATCCAGGAATGTGATCTTCTGTCCGCCAACCTCTACTACAGAAGCACCGATGTGCTGTGTGATACCGCCGGCTTCTCCACGTGTTACATTTGTCTTACGGATTGCATCCAGAAGAGATGTTTTACCATGGTCAACGTGCCCCATAACACAGACTACAGGTGGTCTTGAAACCATATCTTTTTCGTCTTCTTCATCCTCTTTGAGGAGTTCTTCGATAACGTCTACCTTCTCTTCCGGTTCTGCGATGATATCATATTCCAGAGCAATCTCCTGAGCTTTCTCAAAATCGATCTCATGGTTTACGGTAACCATCATACCCTGCATAAAAAGCTTCTTCACAATTACTGACGGCTGCATTTTCATAGCTTCTGCCAGTTCGCGGATCGTCATCTTCTCCGGAAGTGTGATTTCCTTAACCTCAGGTTTCTTCTCTTCCTGTTTTGGCTGCGGAGCCGGTTTCTGCAGAGCTTTCGGGATTCTGGAATTCTTATTGAATCCACCCTGATTTGGTCTGCGTCCGCCACTCTGTGTCTTATCAAAATCTTTTTTCTTGTTTTTGTTCTCTCTGTCTCTTTCTCTCTTGCTGTCTTTGGAAGTCTTTGTCAGTTCCGGTGCAAATGCCATATCGTCATTCTTTCTTGTATTCTGGCGCTGTCCCTGACGTCCCTGACTGCCGCCGAAGCGTCCGTCACGTCCTTCACTTCTGTTTCCGTCCGGACGACCCTGGCCATTGCCCTGCGGTCTTCCTCCCTGACGGTTTCCATCTCCCTGTGGTCTTCCCTGTCCGAAACGTCCTCCCTGACGATTTCCATCGCCCTGGAATCTTCCGCCCGGACGGCCCTGACCATCGCCCTGGGATCTTCCTTGGCCGAAACGTCCTCCCTGGCGGTTATCTCCCTGGGATCTTCCCTCGCCCTGAGGTCTTCCCTGACGGTTTCCTTCGCCCTGGTTTCTTCCCTGGCCAAAACGTCCTCCCTGGCGGTTATCTCCCTGGGATCTTCCTTCACCCTGAGGTCTTCCCTGACGGTTCTGTCCGTCCGGTCTTCTGTTGCCTGTACCTGGGCGGTCATTATTATTTCTTCTTGGTCTGTCACCGTCTGTTCTTGAACTGTCGGAATTTCTTCCTTCTGCATTTCTTGGTGAACCTGTTCTCTCGCCTTCAGCTTTCACAGGTTTCTTTCTTGTTTTTCCTCCGTCACTTGCATTCTGTGCATGAAAAACGCGGATAATATTTTTTTTCTTTTTAGGTGTTTCAGTTTTATCTCCTTCAGATTTTGCTGTTACAACCTTTTCTTCTGTCTTGGGAGTCTCCAATTTCGCAATATGCTCCTTTCCCCTGTTATTATTGTCTTTTCTGAATCTATTCTTTACTTCCGAAACCGCAGGCTCATCCACCATACTCATATGGCTTCTCACATCAACGCCTTTTGATTTCAGAAACTCGATCACTTCTCTGTTCTGTCGTCCAAGCTCTCTGGCCAGCTCATGTACTCTTAATTTTGACAATCGCTATACCTCCTTCATGATTGCTTTCGCAAAGTTCTCATCCTGAACAGCCAGACAGGCACGGTACTCCTTTCCCATTGCTCTGCCTAAGCTCTCTTTATCAGAGAAGAAGAAAATCGGAACTTCATAAAAACTGCACATATTCCTGAATTTCTTCTTTGTATTCTCGGAGGCATCCTCAGCAACGATCACAAGCAGTCCTTTTCCGGTCTTTACAGATTTCTCTGTGGAAAATTCTCCGCTTACGGTCTTGCCTGCTTTGGTAGCCAGCCCTATCAGTGACAGTACTCTGTTATTTTTCAATATCTTCCAGCTCCTTCTTAAGTCGTTCGTATACCTCATCCGGAACCGCAGTTTTCAGTGAACGCTCAAGTCCATGATTTTTAATCGC